>JBJTHL010000093.1:0-4556 GCA_046094445.1 Vulcanococcus sp. | reverse complement strand
GCTGGGGACCGCCCTGCCGGATCGCGACTGCAGGCTCGAGGCCGGCAACCAGCCACTCAGAACTCCCCTCGCAGGCGTGGGCATCGCCCGCCTCCCCGGCGGCGACAAGCTCCACCACAAGTTCGCTGTGATCGACAACCGCACCGTGATCACAGGGAGCTTCAACTGGAGCCCCTCTGCCGCCCATCAAAACGATGAGGTGCTGCTGGTGATTGAGTCACCGCTGCTGGCGGCTCACTTCCGCCGGGAGATGGACCGCCTCTGGCGCGGTGCAGAGCTGGGGATCACGGAGCGGCTGGCACGCAAGCTGCAGCAGGGGCGACAGCGATGCGGGGGTGGGGTTCAGCGACCACTGACGCGATGATGGTGAGCAGCTCCGCCCCAGCCATGGCTCCATACCGCCCGAGCCGCCTGTTGCAGTCCTGCGCTGGCCTGGCCGTGCTGCTGGGGCTGGGCGCCCGGGCCGAAACCTACGTGCCCTTTCCCAGCCAGGACTCCCTGCGGCAGGTGCAGCTGGCGGCCTTGGCCTGTGCCCGTGAGAACACCGCGGCCAGCTGCGATCAAGCCCGCAAGCTGGCCGATCCGCTGCTGGATCATCCACGGCTACCGGCTGCCTGCAAGGACCAGGCCTGGGCCATTCGTGAGAAGGCGCAACCGGCGGCCAGCAACAGCTTCGGCCGCCGTGAGGCCATCGGCCAGGCTGCGGAATTGCTGATGCTCTCCTGCCGCAGCAGTGAAAAGCCGCTGGCCCCTGCACCACAGCCGGACAGCAGCAAACCATCAGGGGGTGGCGGTCTGCGCTTCGGCGGCGGACGTTGAGGGCGACGCCGCCTTCGCAGCGGCCAGCTCCAGCAGCTGCCGTGCGGTGGCATCGGCGAAGGCGAGGGTCCAGCCGCTGCTCACCACCGCCCGATCCGCCAGCGCGCAGAGGGCGCTGCGCTGGCCTGCCGCTTCGCAGCTCGACGACAGCAGCAGCAGGGCGTTGGTGAGCTTGCCGATCAGGCAGCTGGGCCGGCCATGGCGGGCCAGCACCGCAGCTGCCGCCGCCTGCGTGCGCGCCACCGCTTCGGCGTAGGGCACCGCCGGGGCTCCGCCCAACAGTCCGGCCCGGCCCCCCAGCGGAGCGAGCAGGGCAGCGGCGAGCACGAACGGGGTGAGCCGGAGGGCCGCTGTGAGGCGCTGCTGCGGCATCCGCGGCTCCCATCGGGGCATGGGCGGACGCTAGCGGTGCTGCAGCGCACTGGCTGCCGGCTGCTGCTGAACGAAACCCGGGGGGCCCACAGGGCTAAGTTGTGGCACCTTCGGCCATCCCCGATGTCCAGCGGCGCCCTGCACGTGGCTCTCGATCAGCCCTTCGGCGATCAGAAGCCGGGCACCTCCGGCCTGCGCAAGAGCAGTCGCCAGTTCGAAACGCCGCACTACCTCGAGAGCTTCATCGAGGCGATCCTGCGCACGGTGCCCGGCATCGCCGGGGGCACCCTCGTGGTGGGCGGCGACGGCCGCTACGGCAACCGCCGCGCCATCGGCGTGATTGCCCGCATGGCCGCCGCCCATGGCGTGGCCCGGCTGATCACCACCACCGGCGGCATCCTCTCCACCCCCGCCGCCTCGAATCTGATCCGCAAGCACGGGGCCACAGCCGGCATCATCCTCTCCGCCAGCCATAACCCCGGCGGCCCCGATGGCGACTTCGGTGTGAAGGTGAACGGTGCCAACGGCGGCCCCGCCCCGGAATCGCTCACCGACGCCATTTACGCCGCCACCCAGACGCTCGACGGCTACCGCATCTGGGAGGAGGTGGCCCTGCCCCTCGATGTTCCGGGCGCGGTCTGCATCGGCGACCTGCAGATCGAGGTGATCGACGGGGTGGACGACTACATCGCCCTGATGCAGAAGTTGTTCGACTTCGATCAGATCGGCGATCTGCTGCGCAACGACTTCCCCATCGCCTTCGATGCGATGCATGCCGTGACAGGCCCCTACGCCACACGGCTGTTGGAAGGCCTGCTCGGTGCACCGGCCGGCACCGTGCGCAACGGCACCCCGAGTGAAGACTTCGGCGGCGGCCACCCGGATCCCAACCTGACCTACGCCGATGAGCTGGCGGCCCTGCTGCTGGAAGGCGACGCCTACCGCTTCGGCGCCGCCTGCGATGGCGACGGCGACCGCAACATGATCCTGGGGCGCCGCTGCTTCGTGAACCCCAGCGACAGCCTGGCGGTGCTGACCGCCAACGCCACCCTGGCGCCGGCCTATGCCCAGGGCCTGGCCGGTGTGGCCCGCTCGATGCCCACCAGCGCGGCCGTGGACGTGGTGGCCAAGGAGCTGGGGATCCCCTGCTTCGAAACACCCACCGGCTGGAAGTTCTTCGGCAACCTGCTGGATGCCGGCCGCATCACCCTCTGCGGTGAAGAGAGCTTCGGCACCGGCTCCGATCACATCCGCGAGAAGGATGGGCTCTGGGCGGTGCTGTTCTGGCTGCAGATCCTGGCCCGCAAGCGCACCTCGGTGGCGGCGATCATGGCCGACCACTGGAGCCGTTTCGGGCGCCACTACTACTCCCGCCACGACTACGAAGCCATCGCCAGCGAGGCGGCCCATGGCCTCTACAACCGGGTGAAGGACAGGCTCCCCAGCCTGGTGGGCCAGAGCTTCGCGGGCCGCAGCATCGCCACTGCCGACGACTTCGCCTACACCGACCCGGTGGACGGCTCCCTCACCAGCGGCCAGGGCCTGCGCCTGCTGCTCGACGACGGCAGCCGCGTGGTGCTGCGCCTCTCCGGCACCGGCACCCAGGGCGCCACGCTGCGGGTGTACCTGGAGAGCTACGTGCCCCCCAGCGGCAACCTGCAGCAGGATCCCCAGGAGGCCCTCGCCGGCCTGATTACCGCCATCGATGAGCTGGCCGAGATCAAGGTGCGCACGGGCATGGACGTGCCCACGGTGATCACCTGAGCTCCAGGCGCCAGGCCCTGAGTGCACCCATCAGCAGCAGAACGGCGAAGCTCAGCAACATGCCGTTCTGCTGGCCCACCGCACCGGAGACGTAGGCCACCCCCATCGCGCACACCGCCACCAGGCATGCGCCCCCCACCAGCAGGCGACGACGCCGGGAGTTGCCGGGAAGGCTCACCCGCAGGCTGGACAGCGCCACCAGGCCGTACACCAGCAGGAAACCGAGCACCGCGAAGCCACCGAACAGCCCGAAGATCTGGCTGACGCTCAGGTGCCGCTCCACCACCACGGCTCCACCCACCACCAGCGGCAGGCCCACCGCCAGCAGCGCCCGGGCAGGGGTGCCGTAGCGCGGATGCACACGGGCCAGGGTTCGGGGCAGGAGCCCGTCCTCGGCCAGGCCGTAGGCCAGCCGCGCCAGGGCGGTGAGGGCCCCGATGCAGGTGCCGAACAGGCAGAGCACCGCCCCCACCTTGATCCACAGGCCGGCCCCAGGGATGCCCATCCGCTCCGCCAGAGCGCTGAGCGGATCAAGGCTCTGGCGAACCGCAGCCGGCAACCAGGCCAGGCCCTCCGGCAGGAAGGCGCCCCAGATCATGAACAGCACCCCGGCGAGCAGCACGGCGATGCGGATGCTGCGCGGGACGGCCCGCTCCGCATCCAGCGCCTCACGGCCGAGGTTGGCAGCACTCTCGAAGCCGATGAAGCTGAGCACCGCCACCATCAGGCCGGAGCGCACCTGGGCCGCGGTGTCGTCGAGCGGGTTGATCGCCCGCAGATCCGGAGCGCCCCAGCCGTGCCGCAGGATCGCCACGGTGAGGGCCAGCACGATCACGGCCGAGACGGTCTCGGTGAGCAGCATCGTGCGGGTGGAGAGCTGCACATCGCGGCGGGCCAGCTCCAGGCAGCCCAACCCACCGAGCAGATAGGCCAGCAGCGGCGGCGCCGACCAGCCGAGATGCTGCAGCAGCTGCTCCAGGAAGAAGCCGAAAAACAGCAGGCAGGCCACGAGGGTGGCGCCGTAGCCGAGCAGCAGCGCCCAGCTGGCGGTGGCGCCGAGGCGTCCCCCCAGGCCGGCGCCCACATAGGCGGCGATGCCGCTGGGACTACCCGGCAGCCGGCGGAAAAGCACCAGGGTTTCACCCACCAGCAACACCACCACCAGCGCCAGGCCGTAGCTGATCCAAGTGGCGGATCCGGCCGTGCGCATGGCCTCGGGGATGTTGAAGACGGCGGTGAGCGTGAGCCCCACGGTTCCCACAGCCTGGGCCGTCACCTCCAGCGGCCCGATGCAGCGGCGCAGGCCAGGCGGGGCGGGATCGGCGTGGGTCATGGGGGCGGTAGGTCGTCGGGATCGTGGCTGCGGGCCACCACGGCCAGCTGGCGCTTGGTTTTACCCCAGGCGCCGCAGCCGCCGGCAACAGGGGTTAAAGTAGTGAAAAACACTACTACCTCCCAGTGGCTGCTGAACCCGCTGTTGTGAGTGCCTCTGAGGCCAATCGCTCCTTCTCTGCCCTGCTGCGGCAGGTGGCCCAGGGGCAGAGCTTCACGGTGCACTCCCACGGGCGGCCCGTCGCCAACCTCACGCCCGTCGGCAAGGG
>JBJTHL010000092.1:0-8444 GCA_046094445.1 Vulcanococcus sp. | reverse complement strand
GCTGGGCCACCGGGCCGTGGATCCCCTCCAGGCCGGCCTCCAGCAGCAGCCGCAGGGCGCCGGTGCCGCGGCTCTCCTGCAGGGTTTCGCGCCGGGATTCGTGGCGGGCGATCTCCCGCTCCAGCCCCACCTGCTCCTGCTCCAGCCGCTGGCGGGTGCGCTGCTGCAGCGCCAGGGCATCCACCAGCTCCTGCGCCCGCGTCTGCTCCGCCTGCAGGGTGTGGAGCAGCTGCTGCCATTCGTCATCCAGCTGGCTGAGGCTCTGGGCCATGCCCTCGCTGCTGGCGGTGTCGTCGTGAAGCTGCTGGCGCAGTTCGTCGAGCCGTTCCTGCTCCTGGCGCAGCCGTTCCTGCAGTTGCTGGCGCTCGGCCTGCAGCGGTGAGCTGCGGCCCTGCAGGTCCTGGCGCCGGCGGCTGCGTTGTTTCTGCTCCTCGAGCCAGCTGCCGCTGCGGCCCGCCACCTCCCCCAGCCGCCGGCGGGAGAGCTCCACGGCCGCTTCGGCGGTGCGGCAGTCGGCTTCGGCCTGCTCCAGGGCGCTGGCGTCATCGGCGGCGGCCAGGGCGCTCTGCTGGTGGCGCAACTCCCCCTGCTGGCGCCCCAGCTCCTGGCGCTGGCGTTGCAGATCTTCCGCGCTGTGCTGGTGCTTCTCGGCCTGGCGCTCCAGTTCACGGCGGCTGGCCTCCAGCCCGGCCAGCTCCGCCTGCACCGCCAGCAGGCTGTCCTCCCCGAGGGCCTTCACCTCGGCCTGCAGCTGCTCCAGGGCGGCGGCGGCCTGCTCCAGGCTGCTGCGTGCTGCCGTGATGGTGAGGCGGTCGCGCTCCTGCTGGGCGCCGAGGGCCTGCTGGCGGCTCTGCAGCTGCCGTTGCTGCTCGCGGGCCTGCTCAAAGCCCAGCACCTGCTCCTGCAGCCGGCCACGCTGGAAGCGCTCGCGCAGGTCTTGGTACGTGCGGGCCTTGGCGCAATCGCGCTCCAGCTTCTGGCGTGCGGCAAACAGCTCCTGCTGCACGATCGCGCAGCGCTCCTCGCGGTCCTGCACCTCGCTGAGCTTGCCGCGGCTCTGTTCGATGCGGGTGTCGAACAGGGCCACACCGGCCAGCTCATCGATCAGGCCGCGGCGTTCGCGGGCGCTCATCGACACGATGCGGGTCACATCGCCCTGCATCACCACGTTGCTGCCCTCGGGGTCCACCCGCAGGCGCCGCAGCTGGGTTTGCAGCTGTTGCAGGTTGCAGGGGATGCCGTCGGCGCTGTAGCTGCTGGCGTAGGTGCCGCCGGGGGCGATGCGCAGCTTGCGCGTCACCGTCCACTCCCGCTGGCCCGGCTGGATCCAGGGGCCCTCGTCGGGGCGTTCCAGGCCGGCTTCGGCCTCATCGGGTTGCCAGTCGCTGAGGTCGAAGCGCACCGACACCACGGTTTCAGCCGCCCGGCCGGCCTTCACCAGGGTGCTGTTCACCAGGTCGGGCAGGCGTTCGGCCCGCATGCCGCGGCTGCTGGCCAGGCCGAGGCAGAACAGCACGCCATCGAGGATGTTGCTCTTGCCGGAGCCGTTGGGGCCCGTCACCACCGTGAAGCCCGGTTCGAGGGGGATGGTCATCGACCCCCCGAACGACTTGAAGTGCGTCAGTGCGACCTGATTGATGTGAACCAACAGGCCCGTGCGCCGAGCACGTGAAAGGTAGCTGAAGCCCCGCGCTTTTCAAGCCGGCCGTCCCTACGTTGCCGGTAGCCCTGTGTCCCGTCCGCTCCCATGGACTCCGATCTCCCCAGCAACGGCTTCAGCTCCGAGGCCGGCGTGGCCGTGTCCGAACCGCCGGAACGGGCCCTGGAGCCGCCCAGCAGCGGCTCTCGGCCCGCCGGCCCCGCCCTGTTCCGCGAGCGTTTCGAGCAGCTGCTGCCCACGATTCAGAAGGAATGGCCCGACGTGGCCCGCCACACCCTCGAGGCCACCCGCGGCAGTTTTGATCATGTGGTGGAGGTGATCGCTCGCCAGAGCGGCAGCACCGGCGAGGGGGTGAAAGCGCAGCTGCTGGAGTTGCTGCAGACCTCCGGTGCCCAGGCCCATCACCTGGCCGATTCGCTCAAGCCGCTGGAGGATCAGCTCGAGCATCTGCTCGATGAGCTGAACACCAGCCTGCGGCCACGCCTTGAAAAACCGGTGCGCGAGCGGCCGCTGCTGGCCCTCGGTGTGGCCGCAGGCGTGGGTCTGCTCACCGGTCTGCTGCTGGCCTCCGGCCGCCGTTCCGCATGAGCAGCAGCAGCGGCAACGGCGATGAGCGCCGCCGCGGGCTGCCGCTGCAGGCGGCCTCGCGGGTGACCGGGCTGGTGAGCTCGGTGATGGATCTGCATGTGCGCATCGCCCTGCAGGAGGCGGATCGCGAGAAGCGGCGGCTGATCGGCGGCGCCGTGCTGCTGGCGGGCGGCCTGGTGACCCTGCTGCTGGCCCTGATCGCGGCCGAGGTGGCCCTGCTGCTCTGGCTGCACCTGGAACGCGGCTGGATCTGGACCCATGCGGCCCTGCTGCTGGCGGCGCTCAACCTGCTGCTCACGGGTCTGTTCCTGCGGATCGGCGGCCAGATGACCAAGGGCCCCTACCTGCCGGACACCATGGCCGGCCTCACGAAGACGACGCGGGCGCTGCTGGGCCGTTGAGCCAACGGCAGAGCCGCGGCAGGCTCAGGCCCTGCAGCAGCAGGTTGGCGATCACCACCACAAACACGATGCTCTGGGCGTTCTGCGCCAGCACCGCCCCCAGCTGGGGATCCACGCCGCGCAGGCGCGGAATCTGATCCACCAGGTTGTAGGAGAGCGCCAGGGGCACGGCGCCCCGCAGGCCGCACCAGGCCACCAGCAGGCTGTCGCGCCGACTGAAGGGCGAAACCCGTTGGAAGCAGAACACGCTCAGGGGCCGGGCCAGCAGCATCAGCACGGCGGCGCTCGCCAGCCCCACCCGCCCTGAGGGCAGCAGCTGCCCGGGGGGTACCAGCAGGCCGAACAGCAGAAAGATGCTGATCTCGGTCATGGTGTTGAACGGCAGCAGCACCTCCTGGATCGAGGTGTGGTTGATCTCCGGATCGCGGTAATGGGTGTTGGTCATGAACACGCCGGTTGCGTACACCGCCACGAATCCGGACCCGCCCAGGTAGTGGCTGCAGCCGTAATCGATGAAGGTGATCGACATCGCCACCACCAGCAACTGGCCCTTCTCCAGCACGAAGCGGTTGATCACGATCCGGGCCAGGCTGCCGAATCCCAGGCCCACCAGTAGGCCTGAGCCCAGCTGCTGCAGCAGATCACGCAGGCCTGTGATCGCCAGATCCGGCAGCGGTTCACGGCCCAGTTGGCCGGCGGTGAACAGGCTGAGGGTGATGCCGTAGAGGATCAGCGCCGCTGGATCGTTCACGGCGGATTCAAATTCCAGCAGGTGGGCCACCCGCTGGGGCACGGCACGCTTCACCTGGCTCAGCACGCTCAGGGTGGCGCCGGCATCGGTGGAGCCCAGGCAGGCGGCGATCAGCAGGGCCGCCCCCAGGGGCATGTGATCGGCCAGGCCCGGCGCCAGCCCGGCCCCTGTGGCCGAGGACAGCCACCAGATCCCCAGCCCCAGCACCACGGTGGCCACGGCCACCCCGCCGATGGCCAGCAGCAGGCCGTAGTTCAGGAAGCCCCGGATCGCCGCCAGATCCGTCTTGAGCCCGGCATAGAACAGCAGCAGCGCCAGGGCGAACACGTGCAGCATCTCCACCTCGCCGTGGCTCACGTCGAGGCTCTGGATGTTGATCGCCAGGCCCAGCAGCAGCACCCCGAGGATCGCCGGCACGCCGATGCGCACGGAGAAGTGGCTGATGATCAGGGTGCCCATGTAGATCAGGCCGATCACCAGCACCGTGGCCTCCAGAGGCACGTCGCCAAGGCGAGGGGCATGGCCCACAGCGGCGAGCACGGGCTGCGCAAGACCGCTCAGAGCAAGCATCAGCTGATGGGCATTCCCCATTGAACGTACTGGCTACAGACGCACCAGCACAGATGTGGGTGCGCTGCGAACACAGCCAATCAGATGGTGGCCGGGGACCAGTTCTGCGGGCCGATCACGAACAGGCTGTCGTTAGCCAGAAGCTCCAGGCTCCCCTGTGGGGTGGGAATGGTCTGACCGTCGCGGTTGATGGCCAACACGATCACGCCATGGTCCTCGCGTAGCCGGCTTGTGGCGATGCTTCGACCCACGAGTTGGCTGGTTGGACTGAGGCGCAGCGTATGGGTTTCCAGTTGGGGCAGCACCACCTGAAGGTCGTGCAGTCGCGTCGCTTCGGGCGCCAGATCGCGGACCATGCGCCGCCATTCACCGCGAATCTCGCCACTGAGCTCCTGGATGGTTTCCCGCGGCACGAGCATGCGGGTCAACACCCGTGAGAACACCTCGATGGACACCTCCAGTTCATCGGCGATCACCTCGTCGGCACCGAGGGCCTGGAGCGGTTCCACCTCCCTCAGGTAGCGGCTGCGCACAAGGATGAAGGCATCGGGCGCCTGGCGGCGTGCCAGTTCCACAATCCGCCTGGCGGCACCTGGATCATCGATCACCACCACAATCGCGCGAGCCCGCTGTGCCTGGGTGAGAGCGAGGATGGAGGCCTGGGCTGCATCGCCGAAATGAATCGGTTCGCCCTGGCTGCGGGCTTGTTTCACCAGGGCTGCATTCAGTTCCACCACCGCGTAAGGCACACCGCTGAACCGGCAACTGCGCGCCAGGTTGCGGCCCGTCACACCGAAGCCCACGATCAGCACATGGTGCTCAAGTGCGCTCCGTTGTTCGCTGGGCGGTTCCTGATAGAGCTCCTCGAGCCAGCGCCCTGGTGCGGTGCGGCTGAGAGCCTGGCTGAGGGCTGGCGCCAGCCCCACCAGAGCGGGGGTGGCGAGCATGCTGAGCACCGTGATGGCCAGGATCGTCTGGAAGACGTCGGCGCCGAGCAGCCCGGCGCTGACGCCGGCTTTGGTGGCCACCAGTGAGAACTCGCCCACCTGCCCCAGCGCCAGGCCCGAGAACAGCGACTGCCGAAGCGGCAGCCCCACCAGCAACGCCCCGATGGTGGCCACCAACGGCTTGAGCAGCAGCACCGCCAGGGTCAGCAGCAGGAGTTGAAGGGGCTGGTTGGTGAGTGCACTGAGGTTCAGCAGCATGCCGATGGAGATAAAGAACAGGCTCATCAGCACATCGCGAAACGGCAGCATCGTGGCCACCGCTTGATGGGAATACTCCGACTCCGAAAGGATGAAGCCGGCCAGGAAGGCTCCCAGCGCGAGCGACAGGCCGAGGGATTGGGTGAGCAGGGCAATGCCGATGCAGAGTGTGAATACGCCCAGTAAAAAAGCCTCTGAGCTCCTAGTGCGTGTGATCCGCTCAAGAAACCAGGGCATGATCCAGCGATAGGCGCTGAATCCCAGCACAACCACCAGCGCCATTTTCAGCACCAGCAAACCCATCGCGGCCGTACCGTTGCTGGCGCCATTGGCCAGCAACGGGGCCATTAGCATCACCGGCACAACGCCCACATCCTGATAGATCAGGATCGAGAGGATCGCTCGGCCCTGTGGTGTCTCCAGCTCGCCGCGATCCTGCAGCAACCGCAGCACGATGGCTGTACTGGAGAGCGCTGCCACGAAGCCCAGATAGACACACGCTCCAGGCTCGAACCCCAGCGGCAGCAGCGCCATCGTGGCCAGCAGAGCCGTGCCGAAGAACTGGGCACTGCCGCCGATCACAAAAAAGCGTTTCAGTCTGGTGAGATCCGCGATGGAAATTTCCAGACCGATCACAAACAGCAGCAGTACAACGCCGATCTCGGCAAGCAGTTCGATCTCGTGATCGTTCTGAATCAACCCCAACGCTTTGGGCCCGATGAGAACCCCTCCCAGGATCAGCCCGATGGCGGATGGCAGCCGCAGGCGGTGGCAGAGCACGGCGGCCACAACAGATGTGGCAAAAATCACCACAAAGTCGAGCAATAGGCTCTGCATCACGCTGCCCGTATAGCCGTGTTGAGCCTAGGGATCGGCATGAACGATTTGACTGTTCCCCATGGGCGGTTTCCGATGGGTGGTTTCCATTGGCTGGCTTGTCGGCAGCCGCGGCTTTCCGGCGGGAGCTCAGCGGATCGCGTAGTGCAACCAGCGGCAGTCGATGCCGCCGTTGCTCACGGGGATGCGCCGTGAGGCCTTCATGCGCAGGGCACCCGTGAGCTCGGGGTTGCCGCTCAGCAGCCACAGGTCCCAACCGCTGCAGCGCTCCTTCACCATCGCCCCCAGGTCGGCGTAGAGCTGTTCCAGCGCATCGCGCTCGCCGATGCGCTCGCCGTAGGGGGGATTACACACCAGTACGCCGGGGCCTGACGGCGGCTGGAAATCGCGGCAGTCGCCGCCCTGCAGCTGCAGCCAGGGGGCCACGCCGGCGGCTGCCGCATTGGCGCGGGCCTGCTCCAGCACCAGCGGATCCGCTTCGTTGCCCACCACGGCGGCCAGGGATCGGCCATCGGCCAGCTGATCGGCTTCCAGGGCGCTGGCTGCGTCCACCTCCTGGGCCCAGAGGCGGCCGTCGAAATCCGGCCAACGCTCCAGGGCAAAGCGGCGATGCAGACCCGGCTGGCGGCCCAGGGCCATGCAGGCCGCCTCGATCAGCAGCGTGCCGGAGCCGCAGAGGGGATCGGCCAGGGGCACGGATCCATCCCAGCCCGTGAGCCCGATCAGCCCGGCGGCCAGGTTCTCCTTCAGCGGTGCCAGACCCATGGCAGCCCGATAGCCGCGGCGGTGCAGGCTCTCGCCGCTGCCATCCAGGCCGAGGCTGGCCTGGGGTGTCTGCCCTGGCCGGCCCGGGCTCAGGTGCAGGTGCAGGCCCAGGTCGGGGTCGTCGAGATCCACCGAAGAGCGCTGGCCCCAGCGCTGGCGCTGCCAGTCCACCAGGGCGTTCTTCACCTGCAGGGCGCTGTAGTGGCTGTGGCTGAGGCCGGGAATGCTGCCGCTCGCGTCCACCCGGAAGCTGAACTCCGGCGGCAGCCAGCGGCCCCAGTCGGCGGCCCGCTGCACACCGTCGTAGAGGTCGTCTTTGCCGCGGCAGGGGAAGGCCGCCAGCTGGCGCAGCAGCCGGAACGGCAGCCGGGCCCGCAGGTGCAGGCGGTAGTAGGTGGCCAGATCGGTGCGGCAGCGCACGGCCCGGCGCAGCGGTTGTACCGCCGTGGCGCCCAGCGACGCCAGTTCAGCCGCGCCAGGCTCCTCCAGCCCTGGGGGGAGCACGGCGGTACAGAGGAACGGTTCGGTCATGCCCACCCCTGCGGTGCCTGGGTCCTCCTGCCACAATGCAGGAGTCCGGACGCGTGCCGGACTAGGTGGCTCACACCAGTGTTTCGGACAGCGGTTCGATTCCGCTCAGCTCCATTCCCCCGATCTCGGGGCTGCAATGGTTTCGACGGGGCATGAGGAGGGTGACTGAAGCCTGCTCGGTCAGAGCAAATCCGTAACAGCGAACAACATCGTTCGTTTCTCCCGTCAAGCTGCCCCCGTGGCTGCCTGACATCTCTAAGGGAGATGGGGTGAGGTCAGCCTTATCACCCAAATGACCGCTTGGGGGTGGAAGCCCCCCTTCAACCCTTCCCGGCAAGACGCGAGCACACGACAGGTCCAATTGTCTGTACCTGCTGAGCCACGAACCGGATTCGAGTTTTTTAAGTTCAGCCATCGAATCGGTGTCCGAATGGCAATGGCGGGTCTGCGTCTGTGGAAACGCAACGATCGTCCGCAGCCCAGGACCGCGTCTACGCCGGCGCCGCGCCGCTCCAGCCGTTTCTCTCTGCCGTTCGGGGCCTCGGCCCTCAAGGCCAAGCTCACTCCTGCCGACCTGGGGCTTCCATCTGGAATCCAGGCTCAGCTGTGGGACGTGAGCGATGAGGGCGGTTGCCTCTCGATTCCAGGCCCTTGCTCCCTGCCGGTGCCGGGCACTGCCGTTCTGGAGCTCTCGGATCCCCACAGCCGCCAGAGCAAGAGCCTGCCCGTGGAACTGCGCTGGATCTCCGCGATCGGCCACGCCACCTTTGTGGGTCTGCGCTTTGTGAGTGGGCCATTGCCTTCGGACAGCTTCCTGCGCGAGTACATGCAGGTGTCGTGGACGGATGCGGTGCCGGGCAGCACCCGTTTCGCCTGATCCGGCGGTTGGCTCAGATCCATGACCCGATCGCCGCTGCCCGTGACCACCAGCTTTGAGCTGCCCGGGTTCCGGGTGGTGGAGTGCCGCGGCGTGGTGAGGGGCATCGTGGTGCGCGCGCCCACCCTGCTGCAGGGCTTTCTCGGTGGCCTGAAGACGATGATCGGCGGCCGCATCGGCGCCTACACCGCCATGTGCGAGCAGACCCGCCAGCAGGCTTACGACGACATGGTCAACCACGCCCGTCAGCTGGGCGCCA
>JBJTHL010000091.1:0-22311 GCA_046094445.1 Vulcanococcus sp. | reverse complement strand
TGGCGCCCATGGCCGAGCACGGCCACGGTTGCGGTATTCAGCACCAGCAGCCGACCGCCCCCGGCACCGAGCCCCAGCCAGGTGCCCGGACCGTCGCATTCGCCCGCCGACCGGTCAGCCCTGGCTGGCTTCGGCCGGCTCGTCGCCGAATTCAGCGGCGAAATCCCCCTCCAACGGCTCGGCGCTGATCCCCTCCACCTCCCGCAGATAGCGGGCCAGGCCATCGCTGTTGCCGTGGGTCACGTAGATCTGCCGGGCGCCGCTGTCGTGCACGCTGCGGATCAGACCGGGCCAATCGGCGTGGTCGCTCAACACGAAGCCGCGTTCATGGCCCCGGCGGCGGCGGGCGCCGCGCACGGCCATCCAGCCGCTCACAAAGGCTGTCTGCGGCAGCTTGAAGCGTTTCATCCACACCGAGCGATGGGCGGCCGGCGGTGCGATCACTAGGCGGCCGGCCAGGGTGTCCCCCTTGTCGAGCGCGGTGAGGGCACGGGTGGGTGGCAGCGCCACACCCGCCTCGCGGTAGGCCGGCATCAGCGCCTCCACGGCGCCATGCAGCAACAGCTCCTCGCCCACGCCGATGGCCGCCAGCTCCGCCAGCAGCCGCTGGGCCTTGCCGAAGGCATAGGCGAACAGGATCGAGGGCCGTTCCGGCGCCGCCTGCCACCACTGGAGGATCTCGCGGGCCACGGCGGCGCCGCTCTGCCAGCGGTAGATCGGCAGGCCGAAGGTGGCCTCTGTGATGAACACATCGGCGGCCACCGGCTCGAACGGGGTGCAACTGGGATCAGCGCAGCGTTTGTAGTCGCCGCTCACCAGCCAGCTTTCGCCGCCGGCCTCCAGCCGGATCTGGGCGCTGCCGAGCACATGCCCGGCTGAGTGGAACGACACCCGTGCCGCGCCGATGCGGTGCAGGGCGCCGTAGTCGACCGGGATCAGGTTGATGCTGCCGCCGAGCCGTTGGCGCAGGATCGTTTCACTGGCGCCGATGGCCCAGTACTCCCCGCAGCCGGGGCGGGCGTGGTCGGCATGGGCGTGGGTGATCAACGCCCGCGGCACCGGCCGCCAGGGGTCGATCCAGGCGGCCGCCGCCCGGCAGTAGAGACCCTGGGGGGTGAGCTCCAGCAGGCTGCCGGCGGGGAGGGGCATCGGCCGCCCGGTTCAGCGGCTCATGGCCAGCATCTTTTCGATCGGAGCCAGCGCCTGTTGGCGCAGCTGTTCATCCAGCTCGATGGCGGGAGCCATGCTGTGCAGGCATTGCCAGAGCTTCTCGAGGGTGTTGAGCCGCATGTAGGGACAGGCATTGCAGCTGCAGCCATCGGCGCCGGGAACCGCATAGAACTGCTTGTGGGGCACCGCCTTGCGCATCTGATGGAGGATGCCGGGTTCGGTGAGCACGATGAAGCAGGTGGCCGGGCTGGCTTCGGCGCGACGCAGCAGGGCGCTGGTGGAGCCGATGAAATCGGCGAGGTCGAGCAGGTGCTGCTGGCATTCGGGATGGGCCAGCACTTCAGCATCGGGGTGCTCGAGCTTCAGCTGCAGCAGCGCCTGCTCACTGAAGGTTTCGTGCACGATGCAGCTGCCGGGCCAGAGGGTGAGCTCGCGGCCGCTCTGGCGCTGCACCCAGCGGCCCAGGTTCTGATCGGGGGCAAACAGGATCGGCCGATCGGCGGGCAGCTGCTGCACCAGGTCCACGGCGTTGCTGCTGGTGCAGTTCAGGTCGCTCTGGGCCTTCACCGCCGCTGAGCAGTTGATGTAACTCACCACCAGATGCTCGGGATGCTCGGCGCGGAAGCGGGCGAAGCCATCGGCGGGGCAGGCATCCGCCAGGGTGCAGCCGGCCTCGAGATCCGGCAGCAGCACGGTTTTTTGCGGGCTGAGGATCTTGGCCGTCTCCGCCATGAAGTGCACGCCGCAGAACACGATCACCTCGGCGTCGGTGGCGGCGGCCTTGCGCGAGAGCTCCAGGGAATCGCCGATGAAATCGGCGATGTCCTGAATCTCGGGTTCCTGGTAGTAGTGCGCCAGGATCACGGCCTTGCGCTCCTGTGCCAGCGCCCGGATCGCGGCCGGCAGGTCGGCCTGAGACGGGCAGCCATCGGTTGCGCTGCCGGCTGGGGCACCGGCGCTGGTGTTCTGGGCTGCCGCGAAAACCAAGGGTGTGCCCTAGCTGATGCAGGATGGGCAGAGCCTAGGCACCGGCTTGGCCGAGCTCCGCATCGCCATCGCCGGGGATCTGCACGGCCAGTGGGACAGCAGCGATGAGCGGGTGCTGGAGCACGTCGCCCCCGATGCGCTGCTGGTGGTGGGCGATCTGAGCGACGGAGAGGCCCGCATCCCAGCCCGGCTGGCGGCGCTGCCGCTGCCGCTGGCCTGCGTGCTGGGCAATCACGACTGCGGCCGCGACGCCTCCGGCCGCACCCTGCAGCGCCAGCTGGATGCCCTCGGGCCTCTGCACTGCGGCTGGCGCCTGCGGGAGCTGCGCCCCCCCGGGCTGGCGGTGGTGGGTGGCCGCCCGGCCAGTGCCGGCGGTGGCTTTCAGCTCAACCGTGGCGCCCTGGCGGTGTTCGGTCCGCAGACCCTGCACGACTCCGCCGCCCGCATCACTGCCGCCGCCCTGGCTGCGGATCCGGCCCTGCCGCTGATCCTGCTGGCCCATAGCGGCCCCAGCGGCCTCGGGAGTGCGGTGGGCGATCCCTGCGGCCGGGATTGGAAGCGCCCCGCCTGCGACTGGGGCGATCAGGACCTGGCCCTGGCGATCGATCGCATCCGCCAGCAGCGCCCCCTGCCCCTGGTGGTGTTCGGCCACATGCATCACCGCCTGCGCCGCGGCCAGGGGGACCGGCGCAGCTTCTGCATCGATCGGGCCGGCACCGCCTACCTCAACAGCGCCTGTGTGCCCCGCCACGACCACGACCCCCAGGGGCGCCCCCTGCGCCATTTCAGCTGGGTGGAACTGCGCGATGGCCTGTTGATCGAGGCCAGCCACCGCTGGTACAGCCCCAGCGGTGAGCTGCTCTATCGCCAGACCCTGCACCGCGCCTCGGAGCGGCAGCCGGAGGTGCTGCCGTGCTGATCGTGGCCTGCGTCAGCGGCCATGGCTACGGCCATGGCTCACGGGTGGCGGCCGTGCTCACCGCCCTGCATGCCCTCGAACCGAGCTGGCGCCTGGTGCTCTCCACGCCGCTGCCGCGGCCGTTTCTGGAGCTGGCCCTGGGGCCGGTGCCGTTCGAACAGCGCTGCTGCCGCTGGGAGGTGGGCGTGATCCAGGCGGATGCCCTGGGCGCCGATGGCCCGGCCCCCCTGGCGGCGCTGCAGGCACTGGAGGCCGACCTGCCCGCCCAGCTGGAGCGGGAAGAAGCCTGGATCCGGGCCCAGGGGGAACCGGTGCTGATGCTCGGTGATGTGCCGCCGGCCGCGGCGGACCTGGCTAGCCGCCTGGGGGTGCCGCTGGTGTGGATGGGCAACTTCGGCTGGGATGCCATCTACCGGCCGATGGGTGGCCCCTTTGAGGCGCTGGCGGATCGGGCGCTGGCGGCCTATCGCCGCGCGACGGCGCTGATCCGCTGCCCGCTGGCGTTGCCGATGCCCTGGGGGTTGCCCACCACCGCTGTTGGCCTCACGGCCGGCCGGCCCCGCCACCACCCTGACGCGCTGCGCCAGCGCTTGGGGCTGGCTGCGGCACCGGAGCAAACGGTGATGGTGGCCTTCGGGGGGCTGGGGATGCCGCTCGATCCGGCCCTGCTGGGCCGCTGGCCGCAGCATCACTTCCTGGTGAGCGACGCCTCCCTGGCAACCGCGCCAAATGCCACGCCCATCCCGGTGGATCTGCGGCCGCTGGAGCTGCTGCAGCTGTGCGGCCGGGTGATCACCAAACCTGGCTACAGCACGTTCTGCGAGGCCCTGTCGCTGGGGGTGGGGGTCCACCTCGTGCGGCGGCAGGGCTTTGCTGAGGCACCGGTGCTGGAAGCCGATCTACAGCGCGTTGGGCTGCACCGTCTGCTGAGCCGTGCGGCCCTGGAGGCGGGCGACTGGGAGTTGGATCAGCCGCTGCAGCCCCCCCTGGAGGAGCCCCTGCCCTGCAACGGCGCGGAACAGGCTGCAGTAGCGCTGCACACAATCTGCTGCTCTTGTTTGGAGTGAGTGCGGCAAGTTTGCAGGCCTGGGTGTCTTGAAAGCTGGCGCACAGTTCTTGATGCGAGTGGACGGTTGTGCGACCGTCACTAACTCAATTCCTTTTGCGCAGTTCTTTGACATCATGGCGCTCATTCAAGCTTGGTTATTTTTCGAGTTCGCGATTTCCTGTCACCCGCTGCCTCTGTCCGCATGAATCGGTTCTGCGTCATTCAGGTTCTCCGCAATTCCTCGCCAAGCCCCGCTGCGTTCGGTTAAATCCACCCGTCCCGCTGCGTTCGGCCCCGTTGTCATGGTCCCTGGCTGGGACGGCGCCGCTCCCGCAAGGGTTTCCCCTCCGTTTCCAGCAGCCCGCCCGGGTTGTTCCGCTGTTCGCCTGATCCGGTTTGCTGTTCACCACCGCGTCCCGTTCCGCCATCCGTTGCCGCCTGCCTGGGGCTCTCGCCGCGGTTTCCCTGGGGCTCGCCGGCCCTGCCGCCCAAGCCGTGGAGCAGCCCCTGGGGGAGCTCCACCTGGCCGCACCGCACACCGCTGCACTGGTGGCTTCGGCAGGCGCCGACCAGCCCACGGTTCCGGCGGCTGCGGCCCTGGGCCTGCCCCACAGCCTGGCGCTGTTGACCCCTGATCCGCAATCGGCCACCCCGCGCTACGCGATCACACCGGAGCGCCGCGCGCTGCTCAACACGATCCGCTTCTCCGAAGGCACCTGGGCCCGGGGTGAGGATCTGGGCTACCGCATCCTGTTTGGCGGCAGCCTGATGGCCAGCTTCGAGCGCCATCCCGATCGCGTGAACTACTCCGGTGGTTATGCCAGCGCCGCCGCCGGGGCCTACCAGTTCATGCCCTTCACCTGGGCCCGCGCCAGCCGCGCCCTGCAGCTGGAGGGCTTTGGCCCCCACGTGCAGGATCAGGCGGCCCTGTTCCTGATCGAGCGCCGCGGTGCCCTGCCCCTGGCGGATCAGGGGCAGTTCACCCCTGAACTGGCCGCGCGCCTGGCACCGGAATGGGCCTCCTTCCCCACCCTGGCTGGCAGCAGCTTCTACGGCCAGCCGGTTCAGCGCTACGCGGTGCTGCGCAGTTTCTACGAGCGCACCCTCGCCGATCTTCGGGCGGTGGCCGGCACAGCCCCGCAGGTGGCGAAGGCACCCGCCTGCGAGCCGGTGGATTCGTTGCGCTGCCAGTTGGAATCCCTGGAGCGCCTGGGTCCCCGCAGCCGCGGCCAGGGGAGCTGAGGGATCCCCAGCTCCTCGGCCATCAACTCTCGCTGTCCTTGAGGCGCGCCTTGCCCACCGTGGCCTGGGCGATCAGATAGGCGGCGGCGATGGCACCCACAAAGCCCAGGGCATTGCGCAGCAGCGGCAGCAGATCGGGAGTGCGGGTCACGATCGGGGCGATCCCGAACACGCCGAACAGGATCACCCACAGGGGTGACAGCAGCAGCACCCAGGCCCATTCCACCGTGTGCTCGGGCTTGCGGGGGTAGGCGGCAAAGCCCACGATCACACCGCCGAGGATCGAGGTGGCCAGCGTCAGCACCCACTGCTCCTGGGGCAGACCCGGCACCACCTGGCAGCCGCCGATCTCCAGGCAGCCCTTCACGGTGTGCAGCGAATCGAGGATGGCGGCGTCCTGGCCGTTGTCACGCACGTAGTACACGTTGCCGAAGCGCGTCTGCAGCTCCACCCAGTAGGTGCGGGGCATCAGGGCGAACAGGGCATCACCCACGTTGAAGTTGAGCAGGTTGCCGCCGCGCTCATCGGCGATCAGCAGCAGCGAGCGCTCATCGAGGCCCCAGAAGTCCTTCACCGCCAGGCCGGGGGTGCGGTCGTACTGGGTGAGCACCCGCAGCTTCCAGCCACTCACGTGCTCGAAATCCTCCAGCTCCGCCTCCAGGGCAGCCCGCTGCGGATCGGTGAGGATCTTGGCCAGGTCGATCACCGGCGTTGGGTGGTCGGGCAGCAGATCGGGGTTGTCGTAGGCCCGGGCCGGCATCGCCGGTGCAAAGGCGATCAGCAGCGCCAGCAGCGGAGCCAGCAGCAGCCCCGGAGCCCAGCTCCCAATCCAGGCCATCGCTCGGCGGAGTGGCGTCATGGCGCTGCGGGGCTGCTTCAGTGGCGAGCATTCTCCCTGACTCGATCGCGTCGTCGTGGACACCGCCCCCAGCCCCACAGGCCACCCGGCCCCCGCCTGGCTGGCGGAGCGCCTGCGGGCGGCCGGCGGCGCCGTGCCCTTCCGCACCTTCATGCAGTGGGCCCTGCACGACCCTGAACACGGCGCCTACGGCAGTGGCCGGCTGCAGGTGGGCCCCCGCGGCGACTTCGCCACCTCCCCGTCCCTCGGACCCGACTTCGCCGCACTCCTGGCCCCACAGATCGCCCAGTGGCTGCAGGCGCTGCCGGCCGATGCGCCCCTGGCGCTGGTGGAAACCGGCCCCGGCGAAGGCCAACTGGCCCTGCAGCTGGCCTTCGCACTGCACGGTCACTGGCCCGAGCTGGCCGCCCGCACCACCCTGCTGCTGGTGGAACCCAATGCCGGCATGGCCGCCCGCCAGCGCCAGCGGCTGGCCCCCTGCCCCCTGCCCTGCCGCTGGCTGAGCTTCGCGGAGCTGACGGCGGCTCCGGTGCAGGGGGTGATGCTGGCCCACGAGGTGCTCGATGCCCTGGCGGTGGAGCGCATCGTGTGGGACGGGGCCCTCTGGCGCCAGCAACAGGTGGTGCTGCAGGAGGGCGCTACCGCCCAACCCTCGCTGCGGCTGGAGCCCGGCGCACCCCTGGAGCCCCTGGCGTTGGCGCCCCTCGAACCCCTCGGGCTCCTGGCTGAAGGCCCTCAGCGCCCAGCAGGGTTCACCACCGAATTGCACCCTGAGCTGGCCCCGTGGCTGCGTGCCGCCGCCGCGGGTCTGGCGGCGGGCCAGCTGCTGGTGGTGGATTACGCCCATGAGGCCTGGCGGTATTACGCCCCCCAGCGCAGCAACGGCACGCTGATGGCCTATCGCCGCCAGCAGGCCAGCGATGATCCGCTGCAGGAGCCCGGCCACTGGGATCTCACGGCCCATCTCTGCCTGGAGACCCTGCTCGGCGCCGCCGAGGCCAGCGGCTGGCGGCCCCTCGGCCAGTGCCGCCAGGGGGAAGCGCTGCTGGCCCTGGGGTTGGCGCAGCGGTTGCACGGGTTGCAGCAGGGCAGCGGTGCCGATCTGCCCGAGCTGCTGCGGCGTCGTGAGGCCCTGCTGCGCCTGGTGGATCCAGCGGCGTTGGGGGCGTTTCGCTGGGTTGCCCTCTCCCGCTCGGCCGCCGCCGCGTCGCCGCTGTTTCTGCAGGAGCCAACTGGGCTGTGAGAGTGGCTGGGCTGCAGCAAGCTGCAGCCGCCTCCGCCCGCAGGCCCATGGCTGTCGCTTCCGCCCCAGTTGCCGCCCCCGCCGATCAGCTGCGGCAGCGCCTGCTGCGCGGCAGGGGGCGGCTGCTGGTGTTGGTGGCCACCACCAGTGTGTGGCTGATCGATCTGCTGCTGGCCCACCACCTGGAGCAGGACCAGCAGATCCAACCCCCCTGGCGCGGCCCGATCACCACGATCGAGCACGCGGGCACGCTGCTGTTCGTGCTGATCACCGCCGGGCTGGTGGTGTCGTTGTTCAGCGGCAGCACCCGGCGCCTGTTCCGTTGGAGCCTGGCCTACCTCTCGTTTTCGGTGGTGCAGGTGGTGGCCAATGTGCTGGGCATGGTGTTCACCGCCCACCACGCCAGCGGTCAGGGCCTGAGCAGCCTTTGGGATGTGATGGCGGTGTACATGCAGAGCGTGCTGGTGTTCATGTTCATCTATATCTTTCTCGATGTCAGTACACCCGGTGGAGCGTTTGTCTGGCCCAGTCGCGATGGCGAGCAGCCACCCATGCCGCACCTGATCGATTACCTGTTCATCTCCCTGAATGTGAACTCCACCTACGGACCCACCAGTGAGGCGCTGATCTCCCGCCCCGCCAAGCTGGTGATGGCGCTGCAGGTGCTGCTGGCGATCCTGATGCTCACCGTGTTGATCGCCCGGGCTGTGAGCGCCACCAGCTGAGCCATCCCAGCGGCCCTGGGGCGCCTCAGGGGCAGCGCCCCAGGGCCGCCAGCACCTGCTCGCCGTTCACATCGGCGCGGATCTTCACCGTGCCCAGGCCGGTGGGCAGAACAAAGCGCACGCGACCATCGCGCACCTTCTTATCGCCCTGCAGGCACGCCAGCACCGCCGCTGGCTCCAGCTGCGGCCAGGCCAGAGGCAGGCCAGCGGCGGCGATCACGGCCCGCTGGCGCTGCTGATCGGCGGCGCTCCACAGCCCCAGCTCCAGGCTGAGTTCGCCGGCGGCCACCATGCCGATGGCCACGGCCTCCCCGTGCAACCAGGTGCCGTAGCCGCAGAGGGCCTCCACCACATGGCCCAGGGTGTGGCCGTAGTTGAGGATCGCCCGCAGGCCGCCTTCCCGCTCGTCGGCCGCCACCACCCGTGCCTTGGCGGCGGCGGAGCGCTCCAGGATCCGCTGCAGCAGCTCAGCCGGCAGGGTTCCCATGCCGGCCAGGGCCGCACCCGCGGCCTCCAGATCGGCGAACAGCTGCGGATCGCCGATCACGCCGTACTTGATCACCTCGGCCATGCCGGCCCTGAACTCCCGCTCCGGCAGCGTGGTCAGGGTGGTGGGATCGATCAGCACCAGCCGCGGTTGGTGGAAGGCACCGATCAGGTTCTTGCCGCCGGGATGGTTCACGCCGGTCTTGCCGCCGATGGCGGCATCCACCATCGCCAGCAGGGTGGTGGGCACCTGCACCACGGCGATGCCCCGCAGCCAGCTGGCGGCCGCGAAGCCGGCCATGTCGCCCACCACCCCGCCACCGAGGGCCACGATCAGCGAGCCGCGCTCCAGCTTGCGGGCAAAGGCCGCGTCGTGGATCAGGGCCACGGTGGCTGGCGTCTTCTGCTCTTCCCCCGCTTCGATCACCAGCGTGCTGGCCTCGAAGCCGGCCCGCTGGAGGCTGGCGAGGGCGTTGGCGCCGTAGTGCTGCTCCACCACGGGATTGGTCACCACCAGCACCTTGGTGCCGGGTTTGATGCCCGCGGCGCGCACCTGCTCCCCCAGCTGCTGCAGAGCCCCGGCACCGATCACGATCGGGTAGGGGTTGGCGCTCAGCTCCACACGGATCGTGCGCAGTGCGGTGGGCGTGGCGGTCATAGGGCGGGCGGCGTTGCGGCGAGGCTAGGCCGAGCCGCCAGATCCATCAGCCGAAGGTGCCGCCGTTCCAGCCCCACAGCCGGGCGGGCACATCCTCAAAACTGATATAGGTCCGTTCGGCGCTCACCCCGAGTCGTTGCTCGAGCAGCTTGCAGAGGGCGGCGCTGATGCTGGCGGGGCGATCACCGCTAAGGGCGCCGATGCTTTTCACCTCCACGTAGGCGCAGGGGGCGGTGTCGCTGGCGAAGGTCATCGCGGTGCCCGCCTCCAGCACCGTCATCACATACCGCTCCGGTTTGCCGAGCCAGCCGGCCAGCTCCCGCGACAGTTCCCCCAGCAGCGCATCGGCATCGGCGGGGGCGGGGCTGGAGGTCTGGATCTTCAGCAGCGGCATGGCGGGTTGGCGATCGCAGCGCATTGTCTCCGCATCACCCCGCCTCGGCCAGCACCGCCAGCAGGGCCGGGCCATAGCGCTCAAGCTTGGCGGCACCGATTCCGCCTACGCCGCTCAGGGCCTCCAGGTCGCCGGGGCGCCGGGCGGCCAGCTCCACCAGGGTGCGGTCATGGAACACCACGTAGGGGGGGACACCCTGCTGGCGGGCCTGCTCCCGCCGCCAGCCCTTGAGGGCCGCCAGCAGCCCCGTATCCACGCTGTCTTGGTCGATCAGCTCGCTGCTGCCAGCTTGGCCGGAGCTGATCCTGCGCTCCTTCTGGGGTGGCGGCAGGCTGAGCTCCAGCGCTGCTTCACCGCGCAACAGCGGCCGCACCAGCTGCTGATCGCCGAAGCAGAGGCCACCCCGGGCCTCCGATGGCGCGCTCAGGTAGCCAAGGCTGGTGAGTTGCCGCAACACAGCACGCCATTGGCCTCGATCCAGCTCGCGACCGATGCCATACACGCTCAGTTGGTCGTGCCCCAGGCTGCGGATGCGCTCGCTGTTGGCGCCGAGCAGCACATCCACCACGTGCGCAGCGCCGAAGCGCTGACCGGTGCGGTACACGGCCGAGAGCGCTTTGCGGGCTGCCTCGGTGGCGTCGCTGCGCTGTTGGGGATCCAGGCAGCCATCGCAGTTGCCGCAGTCGCTCTCCAGCTCTTCGCCGAAGTGGCGCAGCAGCAGGCGTCGCCGGCAGCCGGGGGCTTCGGTATAGCCGATCAGGGCGTTGAGCTTGCCGTGCTCAATCCGCTTCTGGTCCTCGGCGGCAGAGGAGTCGTCGATGAAGCGACGCAGCTGGGGGAGATCGCCGCCGCCATGCACCA
Organism: Vulcanococcus sp.; assembly: GCA_046094445.1. Lineage (GTDB taxonomy): Bacteria > Cyanobacteriota > Cyanobacteriia > PCC-6307 > Cyanobiaceae > Vulcanococcus. The sequence goes on along the minus strand of JBJTHL010000091.1, from coordinate 11,719 downwards.
TCCAGGCCACCGCCGGCAGGCCATCGCGGCCGGCACGGCCGGTTTCCTGGTAGTAGGCCTCCAGGCTTTTCGGCAGATCCACGTGGGCCACGAAGCGCACATCCGGCTTGTCGATGCCCATGCCGAAGGCGATGGTGGCCACCACCACCACGCCGCTGCCCAGGCGGAAACGCTGCAGGGCTGCCCGCCGCTGCTCCGCCTCCAGACCCGCGTGATAGGCGATGGCCTCGAACCCGGCCGCCTGCAGCTCAGCGCAGAGCCGATCCACCCGTGCGCGCGAGCGGGCGTACACGATCCCCGATGCACCGCGATGCTGCTCCAGGAACGGCAACAGCTGACGGCGCAGGTTGTCGAGCGGCTGCACCTGGTAGCGGATGTTGGGCCGATCGAAGCTGGCCAGAAACACCGGCTGCTCCGCCAGCCCCAGGCGCTCCCGGATGTCCTCGCGGGTGCGGGGATCGGCGGTGGCGGTGAGTGCCAGCCGCGGCACCTCGGGGAAGCGCTTGGCCAGCTGATCGAGCTGGCGGTATTCAGGCCGGAAGTCGTGACCCCACTGCGACACGCAATGGGCCTCATCGATGGCGAACAGGCTGAGGCGAAGCCCTGGGCCGCTCAGCCGCTCCAGGAGGTCGCCACTGAGCAATCGCTCCGGCGACACATAGAGCAGCTTCAACGTTCCTGCCAGCAGCCGGCGCCACACGCCGCTGGCCTCCTCCGCCTCCAGACCCGAGTGCAGCGCCGCGGCGGCCACCCCCAGCTGATGCAGGGCCTCCACCTGGTCCTGCATCAGGGCGATCAGCGGAGAGATCACCACCGCCAGGCCCGGCTGGCAGAGGGCCGGCACCTGATAGCAGAGCGATTTGCCGCCGCCGGTGGGCATCAGCACCAGCCCGGAGCCGCCCTTGAGCACGTGCTCCACGATCCGCTCCTGGGGGCCGCGGAACGCGCCGTAGCCGAACACCTCCCGCAGCACCGCCCGGGGATCGGCGCTGGGCTGGGCTGCGTTGTCGGGCACCGCCTGGCTGGTGGGGAGGTCAGGGCTGGTTGCGTTCACACCGGCGCTGGGCTGCTCCCTTGAGATCTCCCACAATGGCGCCAACCGGGCCATCCCGGCATCGCCCCGATCGCGTTCATGCCCGCCAGCATCGCTTCCGCGCCCCGCGCCCGCACGGCCACCGCCTGGGGGTTTCTGGCTCCGGGGTTGCTGTTGCTGGCGATCTCGGTGGTGATACCCGCCCTGCTGGCCCTGGTGATCAGCTTCAGCCAGAGCGGCCTGGATGTGAGCGAGCCCCTGCGGTTCGTGGGCCTGGCCAACATCCGCCGCCTGCTGGCGGATCCGATGTTCTTCCGCGTGTTGGGCACCACCCTGCTGTACCTGGTGGGGGTGGTGCCGCCTGTGGTGCTGGGGTCCTTAGCCCTGGCGGTGTTGGTGAACCGCCAGCTGCCAGGCATCCATTGGTTTCGAGCTGCCTTTTACACGCCGGTGTTGGTGTCGATCGTGGTGGCGGCGATCGCCTTCCGTTGGCTGTACGCCGAAACCGGCCTGATTAACGGTTGGCTCGGCGCGCTCCTGCGCGATGGTTGGCTGAGCGCGCTCCAGCGCGATGGTTTTCAACCGATTGGTTTTCTGACCAATCCCGCCCTGGCGCTGCCGGCCGTGATGGTGGTCACGTTGTGGAAGGGCCTTGGCTACTACATGGTGATCTTCCTGGCGGGGCTTCAGGGCATCCCGGCCGACCTCTACGAGGCCGCTGAACTCGATGGCAGCGAGGGTTGGCGCAAGCATCGCGACATCACCCTGCCGCTGCTGCGCCCCTACGTGACCCTGGTGAGTGTGATCTCGGCCATCGCCGCCACCAAGGTGTTCGAGGAGGTGTTCCTGATGACCCAGGGCGGCCCCGCCGATGCCACCCGCACCCTGGTGTACTACGTGTACGACCAGGCCTTCAGCGAGCTGGAGATCAGCTACGCCTGCACGGTGGGCCTGGCGCTGTTCGTGATCGTGCTGCTGCTCAGCGCCGTGCGCTTGGCCTTCGCCGGGGATCGCGGCCTCACCTGAGCCCCGGGCGGACGCTGCGGATGCCACAGTGACCCATTGCTCACCAGGGCGCATGGGCGCGTCGCTCGAACCCAGCCAAGCGGCGATCGGCATCGTGGGGGGCGGCCAGCTGGCCTGGATGCTGGCTCAGGCCGCTCGTCGTCAGGGGGTGGAGCTGCACGTGCAGACCCCCAGCCCCAGCGATCCAGCCGCAGGCCTGGCCACCAGCCTGGTGCAGGCCCCTGTGCGGGATGCCGAGGGCACGCGCCTGCTGGCGGGGCGGTGCCGTGCGGTGAGCTTTGAGAACGAGTGGGTGGACCTTGAGGGGCTGGCCCCCCTGGCGGCCGCCGGTGTGTGCTTCGTGCCGGCCCTGGAGGCCCTCAGGCCCCTGGTCTGCAAGCGCAGCCAGCGGGAGCTGTTGCAGCGGCTGCATCTGCCATCGCCGCGCTGGTTTGCCCTGGAGCAGGTGCAGCAGGAGCTGGAGGAGGCTCAGCGGCGTGCGGCCGCCGAGGCCGACGACCCTGCCGAGCCGGCGGCCCGGGCGCCCGGTGCCGGTGCGACCCCGCCGGAGCCGCCCCGCCCGCGGTTGCCGGAGGGCTTCCGCTTTCCGGTGATGGCCAAGGCCGCCAGCGGTGGTTACGACGGCCGCGGCACGGCGGTGCTGCAGCACGACGATGACCTCGAGGCCTTGCTGCGGCGGGTGGACCCCAGCGCCTGGATCGTCGAGGAGTTCGTGGCCTTTGAGCAGGAGCTGGCGGTGGTGGCCGCCCGGGATGCTGCGGGCGAGGTGGTGCTGTTTCCCCTGGCGCAGACCCACCAGCACGCCCAGGTGTGCGATTGGGTGCTGGCACCCGTGGAGCCCAACCACGCCCTGCAGCAGGCGGTGCGCAACATTGCGGCCTCGCTGCTCACCTCCCTCGGCTACGTGGGGGTCATGGCGATCGAGTTCTTCTACGGCCCCGCCGGGCTGATGGTGAACGAGATCGCACCCCGTACCCACAACTCCGGCCATTACACGATCGAGGCCTGCAGCCTCAGTCAGTTCGATCAGCAGTTGCGGCTGGTGGCCGGCGCCCGGGCCGAGGAGCCTCAGCTGCAGGCTGCCGGCGCCCTGATGGTGAACCTGCTGGGCTTCGAGCAGCGTGCGGTTGCGGAGGGGGGAGCGGAGATCTATGCGGGGCATCGCCAGGCCCTGAACGACCTCCCCCATGCCCACCTGCACTGGTATGGCAAACAGGGGTCCTCGATCGGCCGCAAGCTGGGGCATGTGACCCTGTTGCTGCAGGCCCCTGATCCCCAGGCCCGGCGGGCTGAGGCGATGCAGCGGCTGGAAGAGGTGCGCCGCATCTGGCCGCTGCCCCCAGCCCAGGGCTCTGAGACGGCCGGAGGGGCTTAGGATGGTAAGCGAACTGCTGTGTTGGTCACTGCCTTCTACAGTTTTCTGATCTGACTCCCTTTTCGACTTGGGGCGTCTGTCGCGACAGTGCCGTAAACCGGCCCCGTAGCCGGAAACGAATCTCCGCTCTGACTCCCCTTCTGGTTCATCCAGGTCGGAATCTGGGGCAGAACGGCACAGCGGTTCACCCTTTTTCTTCCTCCGTTTCAGGGCTTCGCGCAAGCAGTAGCGGATAGGCATCCAAGCGGATTCCCTTCAGGTAAGCCTGTCCCACCTGAGCCACATCAAGCCTGCTGCCCTTTAGGCGCTCCGCATGGCAAGCGGGCACCAGAACGCCACCGGCTGGTGCATGGCTGACGAGACGAAAGCCTAGGTCCACATCGGGGCCGATCAGATCAAACACGGCGTCGCTGTCGGTTTCTAATTCGCGAAATCGCACGGCCACATTGCGGGGGCCTTCCCTCAGGCTCCATGTCACGCCGTGGATCTGAAGATCCCATGTCTTCTGGAAGTGAGCATTCCCCTTTCTCATCGCAGCAACACAGGCTTCGGTCAAGAGTTGAAGATCCCGTTCGCTGGTGGGGCGTGTGATGAATACCAGCTCATCACCGATAGCTTTCCAGAGCGGTACGGAAGGGATATCCACAGCTTCGTCAAAATAGAGACGGGCTATTTCAGCGGTGAAGATCAAGGGTAGCTCTTCGTAAAAACTCCGAAATGCCGTCAGCCACTGGGGGCTCTCTTCATGGCTGCCGCGAAGCGTCTTGTATGACGCACTGGCAACCACATCAAAGGAGAACAGTTGAATCAAATCATTCATGGCTGGTCGTCCTGCGAATCGCAATCAATTTCCAGTCGTACACAATTCCAGGGGGTGTCATAGGTGTAGCTGAAGTTTCTGGTCAGCCCGCGCACCAGGAAAACGCCAAGGCCGCCAAGGTCGCGCTCCTCGATGCTCAGATCCGTATCCGGTTCGGCCAAGGCAAAGGGATTAAATGGCACGCCAGTGTCGCGCAGTTCGACCACCAAGAGGTTCTGCCTGAGCCTGAGATCTAGCTTGATGATTGGCTTCGTCACCTCCTCGCCTTGTCCATATCTCACAACATTGATCACCAGCTCATCGAGCACCAGCTGCAATCGTCCAATGGTATCCATTTGGATTTGTTGTTGCAAGCAGAATGATTCTGTTTGCTGCATCAGCTCAGTCATGCCCTCAGGGCTGGCCTCGCAACTGATTCGGGTTGTGATCTCCTGGATCTCTTCGTCTTGATGGCGGCGGATCCCTACCAGGGTAACGTCGTCGTGGGCGATCTCGCCATTGCTGAAATGATTTAGATCAGTGAGTATATGTTCCAATAGCTGGCTGGATTCCCAGCGTGGCGATGAGCGCTCGTAGTAGCGATGCAGGCGTTCAACTCCGTAGAGATCCCCGCGGGGGTTAAAGGCTTCGCTTGCTCCGTCGGTATAAAGTAGTAAACGATCGCCGATATCAAAGTGAAGGCGAGTTTCTTCGTACTCTACACGTTCCATCACTCCGACGGCGGGACCGTGTACGTCATTCAGCTCAAGAATCGATCCATCGCGGCGACGCAGTAGGCCTGGATTGTGGCCGGCGTTGCAGTAGGTGAAGCTATTGCGATGGCAGTTGATCATGCCCAAAAACAGCGTGGTGAATAGGCACTCACTCTCGTTGCCCTCAATCAACCTTGGATTGATTTTCCGCATGATGCGGCTGGGCGACCGAAAAGACTCGCAGTAGGCTCGAAGCAGTGTGATGCAAGTTGCCATCATCATCGCTGCGGGGATTCCTTTGCCCGACACGTCGCCAACGATTACGGCAACGTGATCAGCATCCAAACGCATCACATCATAGAAATCACCACCGATATCCCTGCAGGGAACCATGCAGGCATGGCAATCTAATTGGGCATGAATGGATTGCAGTCGCTGTCGTGATAACAGCATCCGCTGTTGAATGTCGGCTGCGATCCTCAGGTCTTCTTGGACGCTACTCAGTCTGTTCTGGGTGCTGGTGAGCGCCTCCTGGGTCGCATTTGCACTCAAGAGATTCTCCTCAGCTGTTTTGCTTTGCAGCGCACCGCTGGCGGCTTCAATATTCCCTTGATTCTCCGCCCTATAGGTGCGCTGGAGGATTAGCCGTTGATTACGACTCTGGCGGCTGTCGGCCTCATCCCTCTGGAGTTGAAGATGCTGCAGCTGCAGGAGTAGCGACTGCACATCCTGTGGTTTGACATCAATCGAGAGGCTGGTCTGAACTGATTCATTTAGCAGATTTAGCTCTAACTCGATCGTTTGGCCACTTGGTAGGCTGCGGTAAAACTCTGAAAATTCAGAGGCGGCAAGTGATGCACTCACCTCGCTGATGCCGAGTACGGAAAGCGCCTGATGGTATTTGCCGCGGCTGCTGCGGTAGGCCGTCCCCTCAATCACTGGGATCAGGGTCGTGATGCTGGTGCCTGCGGCTTGCTCGTTCACCTCTGCGCCCTCAGCTGCAACACCGCACATGATGCATCATCGCTGCGTTGTGCGCAGGTTTCAACCAGCTCATTCGCCAACGATTGCACTGTTGGTCGCATGGCCGCAGGTTTGGCCAGTGCCATTTGCATCATCCGCACAGCCGCTTGGCTTGCCAGGCCATCGCTGTGCATCAATAGCCATCCCTCCATCTCAGCGCGCAACCCAGTGGCTTGGGGTTTGCCCGGCATGCGCCCACCCACCATTCCATTGAGGCTCGGCAGGCTGCTGCAACCATCCCTGCTGATCAGATGCACGCGCACGTTGCCGATGCAGACGCCGCTGACCTCCATGTGGTTGGCCGCGATGTCGACCAAGGCCACAGCCGCCTGCGCCTCGGGTCCTTGAGCCACAAGGGTGTGATGCAGTTCACCTAGGCAGGACAGCAGAGGCAAGGGAGGGCGACTGCGTTGATGGATCCAGCTGAGTTGTTGCTGCAGCCGTTGAACGATGGCTTGAGCCTTCGGCCCGTGGCCAATGCCATCACTGAGCATTAGCCGCTGTCCTCCAGCATGGTCGAGCATCAGCCAGCCATCACCGCTGACAAGGCCATGATTAAGGGGAGTGTTGGTATAGCCAACAGTGATGCTCATGCCGTTCTGCGCTGCAGAAAGACCGTGACCAGGGTTCCCTGTCCTGCTTGGCTTCTCACGTTGAAGCCATCCATCAGACGACGCACCCCTGGTAATCCAAGCCCCAGGGTTCCACCTGTGCTCATATGATCCAGCAGCGCTGCCTCGAGATTAGCGATACCCGGGCCGTTATCCCGAGCTTGCAGAACTAGTCGCTGTGCATGACCGTGCTGCTCGATGGTGATGACCAAGTCGCCACAGGATGGCTGCGCGTATTTAAGGATATTCCGCGCCAACTCTGAGGCTGCCGTTCCCAGACGGAGTGCCTGCTCTTCGCTGAATCCCTGCCGCCTCGCTTCCATCTGCACCGTAACCACCGCTTGGGTCACGTCAGTCTCATGTCGGATCGGGATGCGGATCACGCGTTTTTCAGCTGAGTGAGGATATCGTCGATGTCATGACCTGCCAAGTCGTAAGCCAATTGAATATTCGAACGGATCATCACGGCGGCAATGCCTGGATTAATGCCGCAGATTGCAATACGACGGCCCAGCAATCGGATTGCCTGAATCAGCTGCCCAAGGCGCCGAAGATCTCTAGCATCCGTGCTGTACACGGCTGTGAAATCGATCAGGATCCCTCTGATCCGCTTTTCAAGGCTCAACTGTTCGAGGGTCAGTGATTCAAGGGTTTCAATGTCGCTCTCACTAAAGTTATCCTGCAGATTGATCAGCAGATTTCTGTTGACGGTGGTTGCGCTGGCCGGGTTGCTGGCTTGCTGCATGGCGTCATTGGCTCCGTTTCCCGCCAGATTTCTGTTTGAGCTTCAGGCCCCTGTTTTCGAAAGCGATCGCCAGGGCATCCATCATGGTGGCTGTGGTGTTCACATCGCCAATGTCGATTCCAAGTTGAATAATCGTTTTAGAGATTGCTGGTGATATGCCAGAGATCGTTGTGCGGCATCCCATTAATCCTGTTGCTTTGGAGATGCTGATCAGATAGTTGGCGACTGCCGTGTCAACCACCCCAACGCCGCTGATATCAAGGATGAATTCCTTGGCCTTGGCTGTTCGGATGCTTGTCAGTACGGCATTCATGATGTCTTCTGAACGCTTGCTGTCTACAATCCCGACAACCGGTAGCAGCAGGATGCCATCCCAGATCTCGGTCACCGGGGTTGACATCGAGAGAACGGCCTGACTCTGCTCGTTGAGTAATTCGTCGCGTTTGTCGACAAATGCTTGGCAAATCAAGCCCGCATCCATATGCAGCAGGCTCGCCATCGTTTGAAGGGTGCCGGCGTCGACTTGTCCGTCTTGATGCAGCCGTTGGTTCACCTGCGCGAGTTCGTCGTACACCATGCTCACGCCAGCCATGTAGAACATCACGGGCAGGCCGATGCGGGCATGGATCTCCCCGATCTTCCGCCGATCACCAAGGTAGGCTTCGTTGACCTCGGCCTGGAGAAACTGTTTCCAGTACAGAGATTGCATCGCCCGCACGTGCTGCAACGCAGACTCGCTCTGGAAAAATGCCATGAAATCAGGCAAATTGCGCATCCAGGCATAGAAGTGATCCAGTACGTCCTCGATCATTGGCATGGCTCTGCTGCTGAGACCATGCAGGTTGCGCAACTGCTGTTGAGTCAGGCGGTAAAATTCGAGCAGCTCCTCGGCGCTGTGGGCTTTCTGATTGTAAAGGAGCGGGATCGATTGGGTCATGGTTGTTGGTTCCCTGGGTGATCCTGCGATCTTGTCTGGCGGCAGGGTAGGGAGCTTTGACCCTGTTCTGAGAGTTTGCAGAGTCTCTTAATATGGTCAGCTGTTACAGCGAAGCACCCAGTCTTTCGTCGAGGCTGCTGAGCTGATCAACCATTTCAAAGTAGCTGGCAAAACCAGACATCCGAAACACATCGCTGACCAGCTTGCTGGACCCAGCAATGACCATGGCCCCGTTCTGCGCTTTGACCCTTTTCAAGTGGCTGAGCAACACCCTCAAGCCCATGCTACTGATGTAGCGGACTGCTGACATATCAATCACAAAGGTCTGCGTCTGCTCGGCGAGCTCAGCGCTCAGGCAGGTTTGCAGTTCAGGGGCTGTGATCGTGTCGATGTCACCGTCCACATGAATGAGAACCCCCTGGCTCCGCCTGTCCACCCTGAGATCCATCGCAGGTACGCGTTCTGTTGGGCTCAGCCTATGGGCTGGGCTGTTGCGGGTCCACTGCTCTTAGGCCTGACGTTCCTGTTCCACCACTGCACCGAGCTCGTCAGCGCTGAGGCTGGTGACCACGAACACCTCCTGGGCGCTGCTGCCCCGGCGGGCCAGCACCTTCCAGCCGCCGGTGATCGGTGCCGACACCCGCAGGCGCAGTTCGGGCGCCCTGCCGCGCACCCGGGCGATCACCGCCGGGGTGATCGTGTCGATGGCGGGGTGGCGGGCCAATCGTTTGAGCAGCGGGATCAACCCCTCCAAGTAGGTGCTGTGGGTGATCACCACACGGCCCATGGCGGCACTCAGCAGCGTTCCAGGGGAGCCATGCTGAGCCCCTCACCCGCCAACTGCTGGTGATAGAGCTCCGCCTGCTCCAGCGGACCGCTCCACACCTCGGCGCTACCGCTGGAATCGATGCGATGGGCCAGCTCCCAGGCGCGATCCGGCGTCATGGCCGGGATGTGGCGCACCAGCACCTCCACCACGTGTTGAAAGGTGTTGTGGTCGTCGTTGAGCACGATCACGCGGCCATTCGGATAGGGAGCCCGTTGCTGCAAGCGCTCCATCACCGCCTGGCCGCCGCTGGCTGGGGTTGCGGTCATGCTGTGCGCAGGGCTGCGGAGCGGCGTCATCGAACGACAGTGCGTCAAGGGCTCCCCAGTCTGCAGGCAGAGCCTGCGTACACTGGCCGAGTCTGAAATCGTACGCGCCATGTTGATCACCGTGGGTTGGGCCGCTCTCGCCGCCGTCTTCACCTTCTCGATCGCCATGGTGGTGTGGGGCCGCAATGGTGACGGCACCCTCAATTTCTGAGTCCCGTCCGGCTTGCCATCCACGTGGTTGATCCTGTCGTGGACGCCTCCGGTTCCGCCGTTGTGCCCGACGGCCTGAGCGATGCGGCCTCCACATCCGCCAGCCTCACCGGGCTCAGTCTCAACAACGTCCTGGCCATCGCCGCCGCTGTGCTGCTGGTGTTTGTGAGCGCCGGTGTGATCTACCTCTCCACCGTGGAATGGCGGGATCGCCGTCGCCGCCAGCAACCGGTGGCCGCCAGTCGATCCTCCCGCCGGTGAGCCAGGCGGCTGCGGCCCTGGAGCCCTGGGCCTGGCAGCGTGCCGGTACCCTGCTGGTGCCACCGGGCCCTGCCCACGCCGCCGTTTCCGCCCCCTGGACGCACCAGCGGCAGCGCGTCCTCGAAGATGCCCTGGCCGCTGATCCCAGCGGAGCACCAGCCTGGAGTGCCGCGCTGGCTCTGTTGCATGCACCAGGCGATGGGCTGTTGCGGGAGCTGGCGGATCAGCGCCGCCACCAGTGGGTCGGCGACACGGTCACCTACGTGGTGAACCGCAATCTCAACGTCAGCAACCACTGCCTCAAGCACTGCAGCTTCTGTGCCTTCCGCCGTGATCCCGATCAGCCCGGCGCCTACTGGCACGGGCTGGACGAACTCCAGCGTCGTGCGGCGGAGGCCGCCGCCGCCGGTGCCACCGAGCTGTGCGTGCAGAGCGGGCTGAATCCCGCCGCTCGCCGCGATGGTTCCGCCCTGGCCTACGCCACAGGCCTGCTGCAGGCCCTCCGTGAGGCGGCACCGGGCCTCCACCTGCACGCGTTCTCGCCGCAGGAGCTCCTGTTCATCGCCGAGATGGATCAGCTGCCACTGCAGGCGGTTCTTGATGGGCTGATCGCTGCCGGGCTCGGCTCCGTGCCCGGCACGGCTGCGGAGGTGCTCACCGATCGGGTGCGCCAGCGCCTCTGCCCCGAGAAACTCAGCGCTCGCCAGTGGTGTGCCGTGATTCTGCAGGTGCATTGCAGCGGCCTGGCCAGTACGGCCACGCTGATGGCCGGCCACCTGGAGCAGCCAGGGGACCGCGCCGCTCACCTGCTCACCCTGGTGGCCCTTCAGCAATGGGCCTGGCAGCATGGCTGGGGTGGCTTCAGCGAGTTCGTGCTGCTTCCCTTCATCGGCGCCGCGGCACCGGCAGCCCTGCGCCAGAAGGTGGGGCGCGACCAGCCCGATCGCCAGGCGATGCTCACCCTCACGGCCCAGGCGCGGCTGCTGCTGGGCCCCTGGTTCGTGAACCATCAGCCCAGCTGGGTGAAACTCACCCTCGCCGGTGCGACGGAGGCCCTGGGCTGGGGTTGCAACGACCTCGGCGGTACGTTGATGGAGGAAACCATCACCCGCATGGCCGGTGCGGAGGGGGGCAGTTCCCAGAGTCCTGCCGCATTGGAGGCCGCTGCTGTCGGTGTCGGGCGGCCCGTGCGCCGTCGCACCACCCTGTACGGCCCCGTGATCCCATGCGCCGCGTGATCCCATGCGCCTGAGGTCAGTCCCGCTGCGCCTGCCCATGCCGGCGACCACTGCCGTCACTGCGGCGCTGGTGCTGCTGCCGGCCCTGTTGCTGCTGAGTGTTCCCCGCCGTGCCGCCAGTGGCCTCGACCGCCTGATTCCCTCGGCTGCCCTGCTGCAGAGCTTCAGAGCCGAGCCCGCAGAGCCCGCTCCGCCCCTCTGGCGCCAGCGGCTCGGCCCGGCCGCTGCCCAGCGCCTGTGGATGGGCCAGCGCCGCCTGTGGTGGCAGTTCTGGGGCTCCCACGGCGACGCCGGCGCTTACCTGGTGCTGCCCGCGCCCCGCGGTGTGCCCCTGCCGGCCCAGGCCGTGCGTGTGGATGACGTGGCGGTGATTGCCCCGGATCCCCTGGCGCGCCAGTTGCTTCTGGAGCAACTCAAGGCCAAGCGCCGCCCACCCCGGGGCCTGGCGCAGCGCTGCAGCGTGAACCTGCAGCAGCAGCCCACCGTGCTCTGGTCGGCGGCGGCTGAACCAGTTGGGCTTCGCTGGCATCGGCCTCCCCCTGCCAGCTGAGGGTGCGGCCGGCGCCGCTCAGCAGCAGACACCCCTGCTCCAGCTCCTGGGCCAGAGGGGCCAGAGGTCCGAGCAACTGACCCACAGCCGCCGCCGACCAGAG
>JBJTHL010000090.1:0-5716 GCA_046094445.1 Vulcanococcus sp. | reverse complement strand
CTGGCGCGACCCCTGGCCGGTGAACGGCTTGGCCGCGGCCGCCGGTGAAGCCCTGCTGGCCTCACCCCGGGCCTACGGGCGCTGGTGTGCCCGCGTGCAGGCCTGGGTGGCGCGCGAGGGGGCGTGGCTGCAGCAGGGGCTCGAGGAGCGGCTGCTCCAGCCAGGAGCCGCCCCAGCAGGCCAGGGCGCGTTGGTAGTCGGCGAAGCCCGGCGCCGGCAGCAGGCTGAGGCCCGCCTCAGCCGCATCGCGAGCAGCCCAGGTGAACAGCTCCGCCGCCCCGTTGCCGGGCAGCACCGAGGCCGGATCGAGGCCGTGCAGCGCCGCGATCACAGCCCGCAGCTGCGTGTAGCTGCGATCGGGATACGGCCGCAGGGGCGCACGGCCCAGGGCGCGGCCCAGGGCGGCGGGTGGCGCCAGGGGCACCAGCGACGCGCTGGCATCCAGCAGCTGCCCGGGGCGGCAGCCCAGACGGGCGGCGGCGGCAGCGAGGTTGCCGCCGTGGCGATCGGGGCTCGCGGCGGACAACAGCAGGCGGCGACAGGCCTCGATCATCGGCGGCGGCACAACCCGGTGGGGGCAGCGGGCTTCGACAGCGCTGCAGCCAGGCGATACAACGGTGGGCCGCCGCGTTCCGCTGATGCCCCGTCTGCACCGGCGCTGGCTCCTCCTCGGGGCCCCGCTGCTCACCGCCCTGCCCCTGGCCGCCCGGGCGGCGGACCCAGCCCAGCTGATGCGCCTGCTCGACAGCCGCAGCTGCCCGAACTGCCGCCTGCAGGATGCCGACCTGGCCCAGGCCGACCTGCGCGAGGCCCGGCTGCAAGGGGCGCGGCTGCAGCGGGCCAATCTCAGCGGCGCCCGCCTGGATGGGGCCAACCTGCGCGGCGCCGACCTCAGCTTCACCAGCCTGAACGGGGCCTCCCTGCGGGGCAGCGATCTGCGCGGCGCCACCCTCAACGGCACCGACCTGCGCCAGGCGGACCTCAGCGGAGCCCTGCTCGATCGCGGCGGGCTCAGCCGCAGCCACTGGCAGCAAGCCCGCGGCCTCGATCTGCAGCAGCAGAGCTACGGCGAGCTGCACAACGCCGGCGTTGCAGCCGCACAGCAGGGTCGGCATCCACAGGCAGAGCTGCTGTTCGGAGAAGCGATCCTCGCGCAACCAGACGCCGCCATCAGCTGGGTTGCCCGCGGCATTAGCCGAAGCGAGCAGGGCAAGACCGTTCTTGCGGCACAGGATTTCATGTACGCAGCAACTCTGTACCTGCAAACAGGAGATCAAGCACAAGCTGACCAACTTAAGGAGGCAAGTCGTTCACTGAACGCTCCGCCAAAGCGAACCCCTGCAGGCAATGGCATCGGCTCCACGCTACTGAGCGGAGCAGGAGCTGCACTACAAATATTGGGGCCGCTGGCAATTAAAGCTTTTTTACCAATGGGGCTCTAGAAATATATCGCGCAAGGCCTAAAGAGAACCACCAACAAACCTGCGCCCTTCAACCGTGCCTGGCACATAGCCAAAGCCAAATCCACCCGTCTCACCATCGCCAACAATTCGAGGTGTGACAAGAATAACCAGCTCATTTTTGCGTCGACTTCCTACGGAAGCACGGAAGAACTGACCAATAAGCGGAATATCTCCCAGAATAGGCCACTTGCTGACGCTTTGAACATCCTGATCAGATATGACGCCAGTAAGAACTAGCGTCTGACCATCACGCACACGAATCGATCCCGTATCGAGGCGTCGAACGCTGAGAATACTGATCGAGCCACACCCCTGCACAGGCTCCTTGCCAGTAGCAGCAGAGATCGCAGGGCTGATTGTAAACGTAACAAAGCCATTATCATCAATCTTGCTCACTCTTGCCCCAAATGTCAGCCCAGCCGTACTAAACGAAGGCTGACAACTATTGGGGGCTCCGTTTTGACCGGCCTGAACAGTGAAATTTGTTACCAGCTGAGTGCCGACAGTAACGAATGACTCGTTAGCAAAAGGCCGACCGATCGTGGCGGAACCAAGCGCCCCATCCACTTGCGCGGCAACCTCGCGCCCCCCACGAACCTCATCCTGATTCTCGCTCAGAATCAGCGTCGGACTGGCCAGTACTTTTGTTGAAGTAGATTGAATCTTGGCGCGAATTAAATCATAGAGATTATTGCTTGCATAGGCTCGCCCCGGGTTGGCCGGGGCGGCCTCCCCCAAGGGGGGCAGCAAACTACCAGGAGCCCCTAGATAGCCAGGCTTAACATTACTTGCGCCACCGGACATGAAATCATACTGACCTCCAACCGGCGGAAGATTGCGATTAAAAGCACCGATCAACTTTCCTTCATCGCTAACGATGAAATTGTTACCGCTACGAAAGGCGAAGCTGTTCTTGACCTCACTCTCGTTGTCCAGGGTCACATCCAGGATCTTCACGCTCAGCGCCACCTGCCGCTGGCGCAGATCGATCTGGCGCAGATACCCCTCGGCCACAGCCACCAGGCCGGCATCGCCGATCAGGGTGATGGTCTGCAGCCGGGAATCGGTGGTGCCCAGCAGCCCCTTCAGCGGACCCACCCCACCGCCATAGGTTTCGGTGGTGGTGATGTTCTGGGTGGAGGTCTGCGCGCTGGTGGAGCCACCGGCCACCTGGTTGGCCTGGGAGGTCCCCTGGGTCACGGAATTGGTGATCACGGTCACCTTGGTGATGGCCGCCCCCAGGCTGGCCAGGTAGTCGGCCGCGGAATTGGCTGAGGCCTGATTGAGGCGGAACACCTTGGAGAGCTGGGGCCCGAAGCTCTTGGCCAGCACATTCGGGCCGGCAAGAATCAGATTGCCCTCCTGCTTGCCCTGCAAGCCCGCCGCCAACAGCACGCTGTTGAGCGCCCTGGCGTAGCTCTCATTGCGGAAGGCAATGGTGACCGGCCTGCCACCACCAGCCGCAGTGGTGGCAGAGCCTCCCGCAGCCGCAGGCTGAGCGCCAGCCGCCGCGTCCCCCACATATACAAACCCGTAGCCGCCAAGCTGGGCGATGGCCATCAGGGCGTCCTGAGCGGGGGCATTGCGCAGGGTGAGCGTGACCGCCGGCCCCGACACAGTGATGAAGCTCGGGTTGCGCAGCACCATGCTGCCCACCGCCATGTCGCCCAGCGGTGGCGCCACGGCCCGGGGCTGGAGCGGCGGTGCATAGGCCGCCTGGGGCACCATGCCCGGCTGGCGCAGGTCGGCACTGGCGCTCTGTTGGGCTGGCGCGGCGGCGAGCCCGGCACTGGCAAAGCTGATCACCAGGTTGCGGCCATCGGCGCTCACCACCGGGCGGCTGAAGCCAGCCCCAGGCAGGGGCACCACCTCCAGGCGGTAGTCGCTGCCGCCACCGCTGAGGCTCACGCTCTGCAGGCCCGCCTCCGGCAAGGCCATCCGCTGCGGCCCGAAGCGCAGGCCGTTGGGCGCCGCAAGGCGCAGCTGCCCGCTCCAGCCGCCGCCGGCACTGGTGCCCTGGCTGAGCACCGGCGTGGGGCCAACCCCCTCGATCACCAGCTCCACCGCTCCGGGGGGCCGGCGCAGGCTCAGGGACAAGCTGCCCGCCTGGTTCACCACGGGCACAACCGGCGCCACGGGCTGCGGAGCCGCCCAGAGGGGAGCCACGCTCAAGGCCACCGCCAGCGCAGGCAGACACAGCCGACGCGGGATCAATGGCACGCGGCACCCAGACACAGTCGGGCGGATGGTATCGGGGTTCCCGCCGCATCACCACTGCGATGGTGCGTCAGCCTCCGGGCTTCACGGCAGCGGGGGCGGTGGTGGGGCCGTAGAGGGAGAGGCTGAGGCTGAGCAGCGCACCACCGGCCTTGGCGGCGGCCGGCTTGCCAGCGACCACCGGTTCGGGGGGCTCCACCTTGATGGCGAGATCGCTCTGCACCACCAGCAGGCTCAGGCGCTCCAGCCGCCGCAGGAACTGCTGCAGCTGGGGCCCACTGCCACGCGCCCGCACCAGCAGGCTGGTTTTGCTCAGTGCAGGGTCCTGCAGGGGATCGGGAGGGGGCGCTGGAGCAACCGCCGGGGCCGTGCCGGCCGGCGGCGGCGTGCGTCCCGGAGCGCCTGCAGCCGGCGGCGGTGCGGCGCTGATGGGTTCGTAGCCCTCCAGTTGCACGCCGCTGGCGCGGGCTTCCAGGCTCAGCTGGGCCAGAAAGGTGCGCAGATCGCCGCTGCCCTGGATCAGCTCCAGCAGGCGGCGCTGCCGCGCCTCCGCCTGGGTGCGCCGCTCGCCGATGGCGCCGAGCTGGCGGCGCAGCAGGGGCAGCCGCTGCTGCTGGGCCTGCAGATCCTCCAGCTGCTGCTCCACCCGTTGCAGCTGCTGCCAGGCCGGCAGCGTCAGCAGCCCCCCGGCCAGGCCGGCCAGCACACCCCCCACCGGGGCAGGCCCCCAGCGCAGCACCCGCTCGCGGGTGATCAGGCCCGTTGGCGTACCGCCGAAGTTGGTCATGGCAGCAACCCGAGAGCGACCAGGGTCTGCAGACGGCGGGCCAGACCATCGGCCCCCAACCGCTGCAGCACGGCCAGCTGCTCAGCCGGTTTCAGGCGGGCCATGGTGGCGGACAACTCCCAGCGCACCGGAGCGAGCGTGGGCGGAGTTGCGGCAGATCCAGCCCCCGCCGCTGCCGGCGCCTCACGGCTCAACTTGACCACCTTCACGGCACTGGCCTGGATCAGGGGCGACTCGCCGAGCAGGATCCCCAGGGCATTCACGCGGGCGAAGGCCCCGGGATCCACAGCGAGCCCCTTGAGGTTGAGGGTCTCGCCGCTGACGCTCAACGCACTGAGCTGCACCCCGGCGGGTGTGATCGCCGCCAGCTGGGTGAGCAGCTCGGATCCGGAGGTGGCCGACACCAGCCCACGGGCCAGGGCGGCGTTGCGATCGTCGACCCGCTTGAGCTGGCTGCGCTCCAGGCGCAACCGCCCCTCCAGGCTCTGCAGCGAAGCGGGCACAGCGCTCAACTGGGCCAGCCCCAGCGCCCGCTGCTGCCCCCACCAGAGCAACAGCAGCCACGGCACCAACACCAGCAGCAGCAGGGCCAACCCCAGGCTGCCCCCCTGCAGCACCAGGCGGAGAGCTGCAGGCAACGCCGGCGCATCGGCGGGCAGCCCACGCTCCAGGCGGCGCTGACGCAGCAGGTCGTGACGATCCAGCCACCACGGCGACGCACTCATCGGGCCACGCTCGCCGGCTCTTCAGCCGCCAACAGCCCCAACAGCGGCAGCAGTGCCGATCCCGGTGGCCGCCGCTGCCCCTCAGGCGCTGGCTCTGCCTGCAGCCAGCCCTCCGCGAGGGGATCGAGCAGCCGCAGGCTGCAGCCCGCCACGCCGGCCAGTTGCTCCAGGCGCTCTCCCGGCGGCAGCGCCGAGCCGTGGCAGATCAAAGCAGGCGCTTCGCTCAGTTGGCGCTGCTGCCGCCAGAACTGCAAGGCCCGCTGCAATGCCGGCTCCAGGGCCTCCCCTGGTGCTGCGGCGGGCAGGCTGCGTGCATAGGCGGGGATCCCCTCCTCCAGGATCAGCAGCGCAGACCCTTCCGCTTCCAGCTGCAGCAGCACCGTGGTGCCAGCGTTGCAGCCCAGGGCTGGCATGGCCAGCAAGCCGCGGCAGAGGCAGAGCTGGGCCGCCTCCAGGCGCACCAGGCTCGCGCCGGCCTGGCTGAACACCTCAATCCAGCGCTCCAGCAGCTGATTCGCAACAGC
>JBJTHL010000089.1:0-4487 GCA_046094445.1 Vulcanococcus sp. | reverse complement strand
CGATGAAGCCCTGCGCACCAAGTTGCAGGCCGCCGCACCCCCCACCTCAGCCTCCAAGCCAGCGGCTGCGGAATCCCGGGCGGCAGCGCCGCCACCATCCGCCAGGGCGGTCATGGCAACTGGAGGGCGATCGGTTCAGCGCCCACGTTCGAGGGAATGCCACCGGCCGGCTCGTAGAGCATCTCCAACCAGTTGCCCTCGGGATCCTGCATGTAGAAGGAGGCGGTTCCGTCGCGATGATCGTGCACGGGCCCGCAGCTGTGGCCCTGCTGCACCAGCTCCTCCCGCACGCGATCCACCTCGGCGCGGTCCTGGAAATGCAGGGCGAAATGGGGGCCGGCGGCACGGTAGTCCGCACTCAGAAGTGCGATGCCCTCCCCGCTGCCGGGCCACTGGACGTAGCACCAGTCGGGCGCCTCCCAGGTGAGCCGTAGGCCAAGGCCGAGATAGAAGGCCTTGGCACGCTCCATGTCCTGCACCCGCAGGGCGACATGGCCGAGGCGGTGGCTGGCGGACATCACAGGCGCTGCGGCTGCCCCCATTGTCAACGGTGCCTGGACCGCAGCGCGCCCAGGGCTTCAGTGCTCAGCGGCACTCAATCGGCATCGGTGGAACCGAAGCAATGCATCAGGGCATCGCCCCAGCTGTTGATACCGCTGAGCGCGTGGTCCGGCGCCTGGGCCAGGGTTTCAGCATGGGCCCGCAGGATCTCCGCCTTGTTGAGACTGTGGCCGTGGGCTGCGGCCAGGGTCACGATGTCGTCGAAGCCTGCGGCGGCCTGCAACTTGGTGCGCAGGGCTTCATCGCTGGCGACCTGTGAAAGGAAGGCGTTGAGGTTGGCGACTGACACGGAAGCGTCGGGTGGCATTGTCACCCTCATGCTGACCGCGGTTGATCGGTTGTGCCCGGATTCAGGGAGGCACAGCCCATCGGCTTTTGCATCGGCCATGGGCATCGGCCATGGGCATCATGTGGGCTCCTGGGCCGGTGCGACGTGACGGCAAGCGATCCGAGGGGCAGCCAGCGCCGTGATCAGCGCCTGGAGTGGCTACTGCTTCTTCTGCTCTATGAGCAGGGTGTTGATCGCCGAGTGGAAATAGTCGAAGCGGCTCACACTGGCGCTTTACACCGTGGCCTTCGCCCGTATCCTCCAGCTCACCAAGGCAGCGGTCTGAGCCGAGACCCAGACCACGATCCCTGGTACGGCCTCAACCCTGGCGCAACCAGGCTGCGGCGTCGCAGG
Source organism: Vulcanococcus sp. (assembly GCA_046094445.1). GTDB lineage: Bacteria > Cyanobacteriota > Cyanobacteriia > PCC-6307 > Cyanobiaceae > Vulcanococcus. The sequence goes on along the minus strand of JBJTHL010000089.1, from coordinate 3,244 downwards.
CGTGATACGTGAGGATCAGATCAGCACCGGCCCGCTTGAAGCAGAGCAGGGTTTCCAGCACCACGGCCCGCTCGTCGATCCAGCCCTTCTCAGCGGCGGCCTTCACCATCGCGTATTCACCACTCACGTTGTAAGCAGCGATGGGGAGCTCGCTCTCTTCGCGCAGGCGATGAATGATGTCGAGGTAGGCCAGGCCGGGCTTCACCATCATGATGTCGGCCCCTTCCTGCTCGTCGAGCTGAGCCTCGGTGATGGCTTCACGGGCATTGGCCGGATCCATCTGATAGGTGGATTTATCCTTGGGGATGGGCTTACCGGCGGCAACGCGGGGCGCCGAATCGAGGGCTTCACGGAAGGGCCCGTAGTAAGCGGAGGCGTATTTGGCCGTGTAGCTGATGATGCCGACATGCTCGAAACCCTCTTCGTCGAGGGCTTCGCGGATGGCGCCAACGCGGCCGTCCATCATGTCGCTGGGGACGATCAGATCGGCACCGGCGCGGGCCTGGGCCACGGCCTGTTTGCAAAGGATGGCCACCGTTTCATCGTTGAGCACCACACCCTCACCGCTCACGATGCCGTCATGACCGTCGCAGGAATAGGGATCAAGGGCCACATCGGTCATGATCGCCATGCCGGGATGCACTTCCTTGAGCCTGCGAATGGCGCGCGGGATCAGGCCACCCTCGTTGAAGCACTCCGCACCCTCTTCCGTTTTGAGGCCATCGGCCACCTTGGGGAACAGCACCACACAGCGGATGCCCAGATCCCAGGCGCGGCCCACCTCCTGGACCAGCCCCTCCAGGCTCCAGCGCTGACAGCCGGGCATGGCACCGATGGGCTCGTTGGTCGCACCCTCATGCACGAACAGCGGATAGATGAAATCCGCTGGGCTCAGCGTGGTCTCGCGCACCATGGCCCGCAGGGCAGGGGAGCGGCGCAGACGGCGGGGGCGGTAGGTGAGCTCCATCAGGCGGTGCGGTGGTGCAGCTGAATGGGGCGGATCCTACGGAGCGCCTCAGAGGCGGGCCGCGCTCATCCACTCGCGGCGGGGGTCGGCGCTGCGGATGGCCCGCAGCTGCTCGAGCAATTGGAGCTCCTGGTCGCTGTAGCGGGCGGGTTGCTTGAGGCTGAGGCTGAGCAGCAGGTCGCCGCGGCCGGAGGCCCCGGGCCAGCCCTTGCCCTTGAGGCGCAGCGTGCGGCCCACGGCCATGGCCGGCGGCACGGTCACCGTGGCTTCCCCATCAGGGGTGGCCACGCGCACCTCACCACCGAGGGCCAGTTCATCGAGGCTGAGGGGCAACTCGGCGCGCAGTTGATCACCGTCCAGGCTCCACACCGGGTGCTCTTGCACCTGGAGGTTGAGGTAGAGGTCGCCGCGGCGGCCCGTGCCGGGCTGCAGATTGCCCTTGCCCTTGAGCCGCAGGCGGCTACCGGGCTTCACGCCGGCGGGAATGCGCACCTGCACCCGCTCATCGTTCACGGCCAGGGTGCGCTCACAGCCGCGGAAGGCCTCCGCAAAGCTGAGGCTGATGCTCGCCTCGGCATCGAGGTTGAGGGGCGCGGAACGGCCGGGGCCGGCAAAGCCGCCACCGGGGAAGCCGGAACCGAACCCGCCGGGGAAGCCACCCCCAGGGAAGCCGCCGCCAAAGCCGCCGCCCACTCCACCGGGACCGCCCGGCCCACCGAAGCGGCCGAGCAGATCGTTGATGAAGTCGTCGAAGTTGCCGTACCGGCCGAAATCCACATCCACGCCACCCATGCCGCCGCCGGCACCGGCCTGGTTCCAGTACTGCCCGAACTGCTCGTAGCGGCGGCGCTTGTCGGGATCGGAGAGCACCTCATAGGCCTCGCTGATCTCCTTGAACTTGGCCTCGGCACCCTGATCGCCAGGGTTCACATCCGGGTGGTACTGGCGGGCCAGCTTGCGGAAGGCGCGCTTCACGGCGTCGGCATCGGCGCTGCGATCCACGCCGAGCACCTTGAAATAGTCGCGGTAGCCGTTGGCGCTCATCGCAGCTGCGGGGATCGGCGGAACAACGGAAGCACCAGTGTCCCAGCTGGCGGTGGCCTGCGGAGGGGCGGAAGGCCGAACGCCGAGCTGCCCGCCGCGGGGCTTGGCCACCGGGCAACGCCCCTAGGGTCGGCCCGAAGCCGCTGCAGACAACCCCACCATGCGCCACGCCAAGCAAACCCTGCTGGTTCTGCTGAGCGCCGTGGCAGTGGGGGGCGTGATCAGCGGCAGCCAGAGCAGCCGCGCCCTGGCGGGCGACACCAGCCAGCATGTGGGCCAGGCCGTGAGTCCGTCGAACCCGGAACAGCTGGCGCTGGTGGAGCACCTGCGCCTGAAAGGCGCGCTGTTCTTTGGAGCCTGGTGGTGCCCCCACTGCTTCCATCAGAAGAATCTGTTCGGCACCGAGGCCGGCCAGCGCCTGCCCTACGTGGAGTGCGACAAGGACGACCAGGGTCGCCAGCGCTGCGCCGCCGCAAGGATCCGCGCCTTCCCCACCTGGGACCTCAACGGCGAGCGCCGTGAAGGTCTGCTCAGCCTGGAGGAGCTGAAGATCTGGAGCGGCTTCAGCCAGGCCGCCACCAAAGGCAAGGCTCAGAGCGGCTCAACCACCACCGCGGTGCCGTAACAGAGCACCTCGCTGGCCCCGTTGGAGCCACTCTCCACGCTTGAGCCGTCGTAGCGCATGCCCACGATGGCGTTGGCCCCCACCTGGCGGGCGTGGTTGATCATGTCGTCGTAGGCCTGCTGGCGGGTCTGCTCACACATGGCGGTGTAAGCGCCGATGCGGCCGCCGATCATGGTTTTCAAACCCCCCAGGAACCCTTGCAGCAACGTGGGAGACCGCACCACGATGCCGCGCACGACGCCGCGGCACTCCACCACCCGGAACCCGGGCAGCTCAAAGGTGGTGGTAACGGGCAGGGCGGACTTGGACATCAACAGCCTCCGGCTCCGAACCAGCTCCACACGGGGAAGGCCCCTTCCAGGGCCCATGGGTCATTTGGGTGATACGGAATAGCAGAATCAGCCCCTACTTAAAGACCCTTGCTATAACTGGGGCATGGATCGCCCTGCGTGGCCTCGCATTGACTCCTATGTCAGCGGATGGCAGCAAGTGCAGACATAAAAGGAGGAAATGACCCATGCCAAGAATCGCCGCCGGCGCACCGTGGGAACAAGGCTTCCGCGCTGCAGTGCGCACCTCCAAGCCCGGTTGGACCGTCTCCGATAGCC
>JBJTHL010000088.1:0-22404 GCA_046094445.1 Vulcanococcus sp. | reverse complement strand
TCGCCCGGCTCACCGGCCTGCCCTTCACCTCCGCGGCCAACAAGTTCGCGGCGCTCGCGGCCCACGACGACCTCGTGTTCGCGCACGGCGCGATCCGGACGCTCGCGGTGTCCCTCATGAAGATCGCCAACGACATCCGGTGGCTGGGCTCCGGGCCGCGGGCGGGCATCGGCGAGCTCATGCTCCCCGAGAACGAGCCGGGCTCCTCGATCATGCCGGGCAAGGTGAACCCCACCCAGTGCGAAAGCCTGACGATGGTGGCCGTGCAGGTGATGGGCAACAACACCGCCGTGCAGCTGGGCCACGTAGCCGCCGAACTCCTGGCCGAGGCTGAGGGGCACCGCATCCTGCAGGTGGGTGCGGCCGATCTTCACGAGCTGGGCCCAGGCGGTGGCGCGGGCCTGCAACGCCGCCGCCAGCTCCTCCACCGCCGGCAGCAGCGCGCGCTCCAGTTCCAGCACCACCGCCACGTGCATCGCCGCCGGGACGGTGTCGTTGCTCGACTGGCTGAGGTTGACGTGGTCGTTGGGGTGCACCGGGCTCTTGCTGCCCAGCGCGCCACCGAGGGCTTCGCTGGCCCGGTTGGCGATCACCTCGTTGGCGTTCATGTTGCTCTGGGTGACCGAGCCAGTCTGCCACACCTTCAGGGGGAACTCGCCATCCAGCTCGCCGGCGGCCACCTGCTCGGCCGCCGCCACGATCGCGCTGCAGAGGTTGGCGTCCAGCTTGCCCAGGTCGTGGTTGGCCTCGGCGCAGGCCGCCTTGAGCTGGCCGAAGGCGCGGATGATCGGCAGCGGCATGCGCTGGCCGAAGGGGAAGTTGCTGATCGAGCGCTGGGTCTGGGCGCCCCAGTAGTGGTCGGCGGGAACCGCGATGGCGCCCATGCTGTCGGTTTCCTGGCGGGTGCTCATGGGCGGCTGGGGGCGGCGACGATCTCGCTGTTGAGTTCGTTGACCTCGCGGTTCAGGCTCAGCGTGACATCCCCCTGGGGGCGCAGCCCGGTGGCCTGGCTCAGGGCTTCGTTGATGGCGTCGATGCTGACCGGGCCGCTCTCGTTGAGAACCGGTTTGCCCTCAGCGTTGAACACCACCACCTGCGGGATCACGCCCGTCCAGTAGCTGGCCGGATCGCTGGGGCCCTCCCCCTTGCGGTTCTGCAGCGGGTCGGTGGGCAGCAGGATCAACTCGGCGGTGCGGCCCCACAGGCGCTGGAGCTCGTTGAACACCACGGCGTACTGCTTGCTGGCGGCGCTGTCGTCGAGGAAGAAGCCCAGCACAATCGGGCGATGGTCGGCCATGGCCTGGGCCAGCGTGCTGCGGGGTGGCACCAGGGAGCCGTTGCCGGCGTAAAGGGCGTAGATATTGCCGTCGTAGCTGTTGGTGTCGCGGGCGGCCAGGGCGGCACTGCCACCGGCCAGCAGGGTGCTGAGCGCGGCCAGCAGGCCGAGGGCCAGGGCGGCGAACCGCTGGAGCAGCCGGGCCAGGGGGGCGCGCATTGGGGGGATGGACTGGGAAGCGGTCATTGTGCCCGCTGGGCCTGCAGCCCCGGTGGTGCCGGCCTCAGCCCCGGCTGATGGTGCGGCCCATCCCCTGCAGCACCCCTCGCCCGATCAGGCCGATGCCGCGGCCGATCACCTGGGTGAGAACCACCACCAGCAGATCCCCCAGCCGCCGCAGCAGGCTGCGCAGCTGTGGGGCGAGGGCATCGCGGCCCTCCAGCAGGAGGGTGACGAGCTGTTGCGGCCAGCTGAGTTGCTGCAGCTCGCCATCGCGGGGTTCGGTGCGGGCGAGGGACACGATGGCGCCCCCCTGCAGCCCGTAGAGCAGGCGCTGGCTTTCATAGAGCTGCACCGGACGCTCAAACCAACGGGTCCAGCGCTGCTGAGCATTGAGCTGGTTGCGCAGCCGCTCCAGATTGCGGGTGGCCAGCAGCTCCGGGGTGAGCAGGTAGCGGCGCAGTTCCGGCCAGGCGCTGCACCGCGCCAGCACCTCGGCGCTGATCAGCTCGGCGCTGCGGATCAGCCAGTTGCTGATCAGGAGTTCCAGGTGCAGCAGCGCCTGGGGTTCATCCGGCGCCAGGAGCCGGCCCTCCACCAGCAGGGGCCTGGCCTGCACCAGGGCCGCCAGCATCGGCAGGGCCAGGGGCAGTTCGGGATCGCGGCCCGCCAGATCGCTGGCCTGGCAGAGGCTGTCGGCCACCGGCAGCAGGCCTCCTTGCTGGGGCAGCTGCACATACTCACCCGCCATCTGCCGCAGCGACAGGCGCCGCAGGTCAGGCTGGAGCTCCTGCCAGCGGGACTCCAGGTCCTCACCGCGCAGCTGGTCGTGGCGCAGGCGGGTGAGCAGGAGATCCAGCTGGCTGATCAGGGCCAGCAGCAGATCGCGGCGGTGCTCCTCCTGCAGGCCATCCAGGGCCAGCAGCTGGCCGCTGCGGTTCACCAGACCCGCCTCAGCCGCCTGCACCAGCCGCGACTGGATGGCTTCCCACACGGCGGTCGCTGTGCGCTCCCGCAGGCTGAGGCCGCTGGCGCTGCCGGCTGCCGGTGGCGGCGGGCTGTGGGAGGTTTGGGGAAAGGCCAGGCTGATCGGCCCCCACAGCCAGAGCAGCAAGCGCCGGGCGGCCGCCAGCTCCCGCAGCCGCCCCAGCAGCAGCAGCCGACTGAGGCCGCCTTCGCACACCTGCAGCCAACGCCGGCAGCGCTGCTGTTCGGCCTCGATCTGGGCCAGGCCGCTCTGCAGCAGCCACTGCCCCAGTCCCAGGGCCTCCGGCTCCGCGGGCGCGGCCTGCAGGGGCCGCAGCTCCAGCACCCGTCCGCCGCTCAGCAGGGTGGCCACCGCCGCACGGATCTCCTGGGGTTCGGCCTGCTGCAGCAGGCCCTCCGCCGGCAGCTGCAACAGCCACGGCTCCGGGTAGCTGGCCTCGCCGGCCAGCAGCAGCAGCACGGGAGCCGGTTGCCAGCGGTCGCGCAGTTGCTTCAGTTCCCGCTCCAGGCTGGCTTGGGGCAGCCCTGCCGGGATGCTCCAGATCAACAGGTTCGGCCCCCCCTGCAGGGCCGCCAGCTCCGTCACCAAGCGGTAGCTGGGGGTGGCGGATTCGGGGCCGGTGGTGTCCAGCAGGCGCAGCAGGCCTTCGCGGAGCAGCGGTTCAGCCAGGATCAGCAGCTGAGGCGGCTGGCGGGCCGTTGCGGGATCGAGCGGGGCAGCCTTGGCCACGGGCGAACGGCGGTGAGCTCCGGGGGGCGCTCTGGGTCGGCGCTCAATTTAACGGCTGTGCGCGCCCTTCTCCATGGGGGCGGGCAGCGCGTGCGCAGCCCCGCACGCCGTTCAGCGGGGCTGGCGGCGGCCGCTGAGGGTGAGGGTGTAGCTCTCGATGCGATAGCCGGTGGTCTGCTCGATGCGCTGCAGCAGTTCGGCTGGCAGTTCCACATCCAGATCCTGGATGGCTCCCGATTCCAGGCAGGTGAGGTGGCTGTGGGGATCGCTGCGGTAGCCGTAGAGCCGGCCGCTGGCCCGATCCAGACACTCGATCACCCCGGCACTTTGCAGGGCCTCCAGGTTTTGGTACACCGAGGTGTGGCCGATGTTGCGGCCGCGGGCATTGAGCTTTTCGAAGATGTCGCGGGCGCTCAAATGATCCTTTTCATCCCACAGCAGTTCCAGCACCATGCGCCGCTGCCGCGACAGGCGCATCCCCAGATCGCGGCAACGCAGGTAGGCCTGATCCACGCCGCTGCCGCCGCGACCCCCTGCCGCTCCTGGCTGGCTGGCTCCCGGCACGGGCACGCGGCGCTGTCGACACTCACACCGTTATAGAGCTCTTAGGCGAAGTGAGTGCGTCCTGGAGGCGTTGCGGCCCCACCGCCTGCAGGGCTTCCGCCAGATCCACGGTGCCGTCGTAGAGGGCGCGGCCCACGATCACCCCCTCCACCCCCAACGGCGCCAGGCTCAGCAGGGCGAGGATGTCGTCGAGCGTGCCGATGCCGCCGGAGGCGATCACCGGGATGGCGCTGGCTTCGGCCATGGCCCGCAGGGCCGCCAGATTCGGGCCCGCCAGGGTGCCATCGGTGGCGATGTCGGTGCTGATGATCGCCGCCACGCCGCAGCCCTCGAAGCGCCGCGCCAGATCGGTGGCACGCACCGTGCTGGTTTCGATCCAGCCGCGGGTGGCCACCAGGCCGTCCTTGGCGTCGATCCCCACCACGATCCGGCCCGGGTGGCGGCGGCAGAGCTCCTCCACCAGCTCCGGTTGCTCAAGGGCCACCGTGCCCAAGATCACGCGGTCGAGGCCGCAGGCCAGCAGCTCCTCGGCCCGTTCGGCACTGCGCACGCCGCCCCCCAGCTGCACCGGGATGCTGAGGGCGGCTGTGATCGCCTTGATGGCGGGGTCGTTCAGCGGTTGTCCGGTGCGGGCGCCGTCGAGGTCCACCAGGTGCAGGCGTTCGGCCCCCTGGCGCTGCCAGTCGAGGGCCTGGGCCACCGGATCGTCGTTGAAGCGGGTCACCTGGTCGTAATCCCCCTGGTGCAGCCGCACGCAGTGGCCGTCGAGCAGGTCGATGGCGGGAATGATCTGCATGGCGGCGGGGGCTGACAACGGCTGCCAGCCAGGCTGCCAGAGGCTGCGATCGCGCAGCTCCTGCACCGGCACCAGCAGCCGCACGGCGCCATCGAGCACAGCCTGCAGGCGCACGGCGCGGCTGGCTCCCTGGCCCTGCTCTCCCAGCACCCGGAAATGGCGGTAGCCGCCGGTTTGCGCCAGGGCGGCGGGCTGGGCGGTCCAGTTCAGAGGACGTTTCGCGGCCATGGGGTCAGGCGCCGGTGAGGGGCCCGAGCTGCTGGTCGAGCCCATAGGGCTCGGCATCGGCAGGGTCGTGGAGGCCCAGCTCCTGGCGCCACTGGCTGATCGGCCGATCCCAGCCCTCCTCCCAGCGGGCCAGGGCCAGGCAGCTGGTCTGCCGGGCGATGGCCTGGCCCTGGGTGATCGCCCGGCTGATGGCCTCAAAACGATCGCTCTGGAAGCGGAAGCTGGCCAGCTGGGCGGCCCCGTTGAGCAGCACATAGGCCGGGAAGCCGATCTGGGCCGCCGTGATCGCCAGCACACCGCTTTCACCCTCCGGCCCGGTGCCGAAGCCCGTGAGCACGTGGTGGATGTCGTGGGTGGTGGCGATGCGCTGCGTGAGCCACTGGGCTTCGCTGGCGGTGGGCCGGGGGCGGAAGAAATCGGCGTCGTAGCCCAGCTGGGTGATCAGCTCGGCGTAGCACCGACCCAGGGTGCCCGCGGGCAGTTCGATCAGGCGCGGGATGTCCGGCTGCAGGGGCGGATAGCGGGCGTCCATCAACGCGGCCCCGCCGGGGAGCGCGCGCACCCGTTGCACGCAGGCGTCCATCTGGGGACTGCCGATGAAGCTGTCCACCAGATCGGCCACGTTGGCCAGGGCGCCGCCGCTGCGGCCGATCGCCGCCAGCAGTTTGAGGTTGTTGAGCGCGCGCAGCAGCTCTTGAAAACGCGACATGCCACAGCGGCTGGTTCCGCTCAGTGTGCTGGCCCCCGGGCCTGGCTGCAGCCGGTTTGAATGGCGCCCAGTTCGCTGGCCGCTGGCATGAAGATCCTGGTGATGGGTGGCACCCGCTTCGTGGGCCGTCCCCTGGTGGCGCAGCTGCTGGAGGAGGGCCATGCCCTCACCCTGTTCACCCGCGGCCGCAACCCGGTGCCGGCCGGGGTGGAGCACCTGCGCGGCGACCGCAGCACGGCCGAAGGACTCGCGGCGCTGCAGGGCCGCGGCTTCGATGTGATCGTGGACAGTTCAGGCCGCACCCTCGACGACAGCCGCGCCGTGCTGGAGCGCACCGGTGCCCCCAGCCACCGCTTCGTGTACGTGAGTTCTGCCGGTGTGTATGCCGACAGCGAGCTCTGGCCCCTCCAGGAAGACTCCCCCAGCGATCCCCAGAGCCGCCACGCCGGCAAGTTGGACACCGAGGCCTGGCTGCAGGCTGAGAAGATCCCGTTCACCAGCTTCCGCCCCACGTACATCGTGGGCGCCGGCAATTACAACCCTGTGGAGAGCTGGTTCTTCGATCGCATCGTGCACGGGCGCCCCGTGCCCCTGCCCGGCGACGGCAGCACGATCACCCAGCTGGGCCATGTGAATGACCTCGCCCGGGCCATGGCCCTGAGCATCGGCGTCGATGCCGCCAGCAACCGTATCTACAACTGCAGCAGCGTGCAGGGCATCAGCTTCCGGGGGCTGGTGCAGGCGGCGGCCCGCGCCTGCGGCAAGGATCCCGCCGCCGTGGAGATCCGCAGCTTCGATCCCGCAGGCCTCGATAAGAAGGCCCGCAAAGCCTTCCCGCTGCGTCTGGCCCACTTCCTCACCGACATCACCCGGGTGCAGCGCGAGCTGGCCTGGACGCCGGAGTACGACGTGGAGCGCGCCCTGGCCGACAGCTACGCCAACGACTACGCCCTGCGCCTGCCCACCAGCCCGGATTTCTCCTCGGATGCGGCCCTGATCGGCGGCTGATGGGCGGGTCGCAGCCGGGGCATCGGGCTCCATAGGCTCGCCCGATGACCTGGACCAGCGACGCCATCCCCGATCAACAGGGCCGCCTGGCCCTGATCACCGGTGCCAATAGCGGCCTGGGCCTGGAAACGGCCCGGGCCCTGCTGGCCAAGGGCGCCACGGTGGTGCTGGGTTGCCGCAGCCTGACCCGGGCGGAGCAGGCCCGCCGTGAGCTGTTGCCTGCCGCCGCCGCCGGTGGCGGCGCCATCGATCTGCTGGAGCTGGATCTGGCCCGCCTGGAGCGGGTGCGCCGCGCCGCCGCGGCGTTGGCCGATCGCTACGGCCGCCTGGATCTGCTGATCAACAACGCCGGCCTGATGGCCCTGCCGCGGCTGCTCACCCGCGATGGCTTCGAGATGCAGCTGGGGGTGAATCATCTCGGCCACTTCGCCCTCACCGCCGCCCTGTTGCCGCTGCTGCGCGGTCGCCCTGATGCCCGGGTGGTCACCGTGACCTCCGGGGCCCAGTACTTCGGCCGCATCGCCTTCGCCGACCTGCAGGGGGAGCGCCGCTACGACCGCTGGGCGGCCTACGGCCAGAGCAAGCTGGCCAATGTGATGTTCGCCCTGGAGCTGCAGCAGCGCCTGCGCGATCAGGGGGAGCCGGTGCTGTCGTTGGCGGCCCATCCCGGCGTGGCCCGCACCAACCTGCAGCCGGCCTCGATCGCCGCCAACGGCTCCTGGCTCGAACCGCTGGCCTATCGGCTGATGGATCCCCTGTTCCAGAGCGCCGCCATGGGGGCCCTACCCCAGCTGTATGCCGCCACGGCCCCTGAGGCGCAACCCGGCGGCCACTACGGGCCCAACCGCTTCGGCGGCATGCGGGGTTGGCCCACGGCGGTGCGCATCGCCCCGGCCGCGCTCGATGTGGATCAGCGCCGGCGGCTGTGGGCGTGCAGTGAGGAACTCACGTCGGCCTGAGGCGCTCCCCCCTTGCGCAGATAGCCCCAGGCGGAACTGAGCGCCAGCAGCAGCGACGGCCAGAACAGCCAGAGCCCCAGCAGGTGCAGGATCCCCGGCAGTCCGAAGCTGCCCGCGCCCCCCAGGGCGGCCCCCCAGCTGTTGGGCCAGAGCAGCAGCAGCAGCGCTGCGAACTGCAGGATCGTTTTGGCCTTGCCACTCCAGGAGGCTGGGCCGCCGCTGCCCTGGCCGGAGCGCCAGCCTGAGATCAGCAGCTCACGGGCCAGCAGCAGCCAGATCGCCCACAGCGGCAGCACCTGCTGGGCTGCCAGCCACAGCAGGGGCGCCAGGATCAGGATCTTGTCGGTGAGGGGATCCAGCCGTGCCCCCCACACCGAGCCGCCACCGGCGCGGCGAGCCAGGGCTCCATCGGCCGCGTCGCTGAGGCCACCCAGCAGCAGCAGCACCCAGGCCAGGCCTTCCCAGCCGGCGCCCAAGGCCAGGATCAAGGGCAGGCCCAGCACCGCCCGGCCGGCGGTGAGGCCATCGGCCAGGCGCCGGCACTGACCGGCCGTGAGCAGGAGGGAGGGTGGTGCGCTCATGACGAGGTTCAGCGGCGGTGATGCCAATTCTTCCTGCCGCCTCACAATGACCGCAGCTACCCCTGCCGCCGTGGTCGTTGAGCGCCGTGTCTCCGAGGTGATGACGTCACCGGTGCGTCAGTTGGCCAGCGATGCGCCGCTGCAGGACGCGGTGCAGCTGCTGAGTGAGCATCACATCAGCGGCCTGGCGGTGGTGGATGCCAGCGGTGCCCTGGTGGGCGAGCTCAGCGAGCAGGATCTGATGGTGCGGGAGAGCGGTTTTCAGAGCGGCCCCTATGTGCTGCTGCTCGATGCGGTGATCTACCTGCGCAACCCCCTGAACTGGGACAAAGAGGTGCACCAGGTGCTGGGCAGCAGCGTGGGCGAGGTGATGAGTCGCCCGGGTCATACCTGCGCAGCGGATCTGCCGCTGCCGGCCGCGGCCCGCCTGCTGCATGAGGGCAACACCCAGCGGCTGTTCGTGCTGGATGACCAGCGCCGCCCGGTGGGAGTGCTCACCCGCGGCGATGTGGTGCGGGCCCTGGCCGCGGCGGGCTGATCGCCGCGCGTCCGACGTTCAGGGCAGCGACGGCGCTTGGGGGGGCGGCAGCGGTGGTGGCGGCGGAGCGCTGCCCGGTGCCAGTGGACCTCCGCTGGCGCTGTCCACCTCCACCGGAGGTGTTGCCGCTGTGGTCGCTGCGGCTGGGGCGGTCGTGGTGGCGGCTGGCAGGGCCTGGGTGGCGGAGGGATCGCGGGGCAGCTGCTGACCCTCCTGCAGCAGCAGCGGTGGCGGCAGATCCGGCGCCAGGGGAGCCGCGGCACTGCTGGCGGCGCTGCTGGTGTCGCCGCTGTCGTCGCGCTGGAGGGCCCGCAGGGCGATCGGATCGGCGGTGATCGGTGGCTCCCGCAGCGGCGAGCGCTGGTCCTGGCGTTTGGGGTCCGGTGCCTGCTTCGGTGCCCAGATCAGGCGTGCCAGAGGCTCAACCCCCTGCTCCATCAGGCGGTTGAGACCTGCCAGAGCGCGGTCCACGATCTGGCTGCCCAGGGTTTGGCCGCACTGCAGAGGGTTGCCGCACGTGCTGGTGCCGAGCCGTGGCGTGAGGCTCGCCAGCAGGTTGCCCTGCAGCGGCAGCGCACGGGTGCTGAGCCTCAGCATGTAGGGCACGTGCACGAAGCTGGTGGCCCCGCCGCTGATCCAGTTCGCATCCTCCTGGCTGAAGCCCTTGCGGCCGGGGATGATGAAACGGCTCTTGGAGGCGTGGTCGGGCATGTAGGCGGCCCGCAGGCCCCGCTCCCGCGCCAGGGCGCGCGTCTGCTCCAGGGTGAGGCCATCGCGGCTCATCAGCACCTCCAGCCGGCCGTCGCTGCGCAGGCCCATCAGCATGCGGATCCGCGGCAGGAAATAGCGGATCTGCTGGCCCATCGAGATGCTGTAGGCACCGCGGTACTCCGGCGGGGGGGCCTCCAGGTCGTTGTACACGCTGTGCAGGCCGCCGATGAAGCTCTCGTACTGCGCGGCCCGCTCGGGGGTGAGTTCGCCGTAGCCGAAGTCGACCCGGCCATCGTGGCGGATCCCGATGAAGGACCGCTGGCGTGATGCAGTGCGGTTGCGCCCACGCCACACGCGGATGCCGAGCTTGATGTCGCCCAGCGGCACCGTGATTTCCTGGCCGCTGTCATTCACGTGCCGCTCGTACATCGGCCCGGACACGTAGGCCAGGGCCGCGCTGTCGTTGTAGGCCTCCTGCTCCCGGTCCCAGCCTTCCAGCAGGTCGAACTGCACCCGGCGCGGATCGAAGTCGAGGGCGTACACCTGGTCGTCGCTGCGGTAGCGGAAGGTGCTGTCGCTGGCGCTCACCACCTCGGCGCTGCTCGTGCGGGGCGCCGGAGGCAGGGGTGGGGCGATCGCCACCAGGAACGCCAGGGACCCCAGGGGCAGTCCCACCGTGAGCCAGCGCTTCCGTTGCCAGAGGGGGCGGGGATCAGGATGGCCGGCAGCGATGTTGGGCGATGTCACGCGATCCAGCTGCGGCGATCCAGGGGAGGCATCACGGGATTGCGGCCAGGGTTGGCCGCACACTGCAGCAAATCTAGGCCTCCCTCGCGGCCCGCCCGTTTACGGCAGCGTCAGCACCTGGCCATCGGCCACCACCCAGCGCCGTAGGCCCGCCGGGCAGGGATGGCCGCCGGTGAGCTCGCCGAAGGCGGGCAACAGCAGGCGCCGCTGGAGTGGATCGAGGGCGAAGCAGGGCAGCCGCAGGCGATCGCCCCCGCCCCCCAGCAGGGCCACCGGATGCAGGTGTCCGCAGAGATTCAGCTGTCCGTCCGGGGGAGGCTCCGGCTCATGGCTGAGCCACAGGGGGCCGCTGCTGATCGAGGGCAGCGCCGGCAGCTGCTCCAGCCAGCTGCCGCGGTCGTGGTTGCCGCCCACCAGCTCCAGCGGGCAGCCCAGCAACGCCGGCAGGGCCTGCAGCTTCTGGCGCAGGTCGGCGCTGAGGCCGAGGCGGTGGTGGATCAGATCCCCGAGCACGATCAGCCGCCGGGGCTGCAGCCCATGGGCCAGGGCCAGCAGGCGGTTGAGATTGCCGTGGTCGCCATCGCTCGGCAGCGGGATGCCGTTGGCCTGAAAGGCCTCCGCCTTGCCCAGGTGCACATCCGCCAGCAGTAGAAGCTCCTGCTGCGGATCCCAAAGGGCCCGCTCCGGCAGCAGCAGCAGCCCATGGCCCCGCCAGTCGAGCTGGTGCGCGCCGGGCCAGTTCACCAAGCTGGTGCGGCCTGCCGTCACCGCTGGCCCATCACCCGCTGGTAGGCGGGGCGCTGCTGGGTGGCCGTGATGGTGGACTGCACGTTGGGATAGGGGCTCAGATCGATCTGGGGGAAGAAGATCGGCAGGTAGGCCAGGTAGGCGTGCACGGCGCAATCCGCCACGCCCCACGGCTCGCCCGTGAGCGGGCGGCCGCCGGCCAGCTGCCCGTCGAGCACCAGCATCAGCCGCGGAAACTCCCGTTCGCGGTTGCTGGGCACGAACAGGGCCGTGGCCAGGGTGGCATTGGCGAACAGCACCCACTGCTGCGCCAGGCCCCGTTCGGCGGCGTTGCGGCATTCGCCGCCGTAGCGCTCGGCCAGATACAGAAGGATGGCGCCACTTTCAAACAGCTGCAGCCGGCCGCCGGGCAGGGCCGGGTCGTCGTCCACCAGGGCCGGCACCTTGGCGAAGGGATTGATCGCGGTGAACGGGGCCTGGCGATGCTCTCCGGCCTCCATGTCGAGCTGCTGCCAGCTGTAGGGGATGCCCTTCTCCTCCATGTACCAGCGCGGCATCGAGGCGCGGGAGCGGGCGCCGCCGTAGAGGGTGAGGGCCATGGCTGCTGCGGTGCAAAGGCTGCGAGCTGGTCAGTATCGGGCGCACCGGCGCCGGCGCCCAGGGCCACACTGTGGGTTCCGCGCTGTCGCCCGTGGACCCCTCCGATCTGCTGCGGCTGGCACCCTTCCTGGTGGGCCGGGCCCGCCGCGGTGTGGTGGGCAGCAGCCGCTATGCCCGCGCCCTGCGGGAGGCCGTGCGGCTGGCGGCCGCCGACCCGCAGCGGCGGGCGGTGCTGCTCAGCGGTGAGCCGGGCCTGGAGAAGGACAACCTGGCAGCGCTGATCCACTTCGGCTCGCCCCAGCGCCAGCAGCTGATGCTGCGGCTCGACGGCGCGCTGCTCAAGGCCGATGGCGCCGACCTGTTCGGCACGGCCCAGGGCGGCCATGGCAGCAGTGCCGGCTCCGGCTCCGCCTCCGAGGGGCTCCTGGGCCTGCTGGGCGACGGGGCGCTGCTGATCGACAAACTCGATCAGGCGCCGGCGGAGCTGCGGGCTCTGCTGTTGCATCTGGCTCAGACCGGCCAGTGGCGCCCGGTGGGGGAGGCGGGTCCCTGGCGGGTGTTCCCCGGGCGGCTGTTCTTCACGGCTGAGCAGGCGATGCCGGCCTTTGATCGCTGCTGCACCCTGATCCGCGTGCCGCCGCTGCGGGTGCGGCGCCAGGACCTGGGCGAGTGGCTGCGCTACGGCATCCGCCAGCGCAGCCGCATGCTCGGCTGGGAGCGGCCACCGGAGGTGGATCAGGCGGTGGTGAAGCGCCTGCAGAGCTACGACTTCCCCAATAACCTGCGCGAGCTCGAAGCGTTGATCTACCGCGCCCTGCAGCAGGTGCGGCGCCAGGAGCAGGCGAACGGCTCCCGACCGGCCAACGGCAGCCGCACGGCGAACGGCACCCTGCCGGCGCTGATCCCTGAGGACGTGTTCTGGACCCCGCCCCGCCAGCAGCGCTTTCGGTTCGACATTTGGCGCTGGAAGCCGCAGCTGCGGGAGTGGATGCGGGCGCCATGGCTGTGGAACGGGCTGCTGTTCGGCCTGGTGAGCTGGCTGTTCGTGGCGGTGAATCTCTGGCTGTGGCTGGGGCCGCAGGACCGCGCCCACAACGGCGCCCTCACCCTGTTCTGGGCCTGGTGGTGGCCGCTGATCCTGCTGGGGTTTCCCCTGGTGGGCCGGCTCTGGTGTTCGTTCTGCCCGTTCATGGTGTGGGGCGAGATCGCCCAGCGGGCCGCCCGGGCCCTGGGCTGGCGGCCCGCCCGCTGGCCGCGCGGCAACAGCGACGCCTGGGCCTCGCCGCTGCTGGCGGCCGGCTTCGCCCTGATCCTGCTCTGGGAGGAGGTGTGGAATCTGCAGAACACCGCCTGGTTGAGCGGCTGCCTGCTGCTGCTGATCACCGCCGGGGCGGTGCTGGGTTCGCTGCGGTACGAGAAGCGCTTCTGGTGCCGCTACCTGTGCCCGGTGGGCGGCATGAACGGGCTGTTCGCCAAGCTCGCCATCACCGAACTGCGCGCCCAGGTGGGCACCTGCAGCGGCAGCTGCAGCAGCTACGCCTGCTTCAAGGGTGGCCCGGCCGATGGTGAGGGCCTGGCCACCGCCGGCTGTCCCCTCGGCACCCATCCGGCTCATCTGGCCGATAACCGCAACTGTGTGCTCTGCCTCACCTGTGTGCAGGCCTGTCCCCATCGCTCCGTGCAGCTGGCCCTGCGCCCCCCGGCCGCCGATCTGCAGCGTGAGATGGAGGCTCCGGTGGGTGAGCCGGGCCTGCTACTGGTGCTGGCGGGCGACCTTTCCCTGCACCACTGGCAGCGCCTGCTGGGCTGGCTGCCGCTGGCCCCCGCCAGCCTGGTGGATGGACCGCTGCTGCCGCGCCTGGCGTTCGCCAGCCTGGCGCTGGCTCTGCCGGCGGCCCTGGTGCTGCTGGCGCGCCCCTTCTTCTCGGTGGCCCGGCTGCGGCGCACCCTCTATGGCCTGCTGCCGCTGATCTGGGCGCTGCTGCTGGCCCGTCACCTGCCGATCGGCATGGCGGAAGCGGGGGCGCTGCTGCCGGTGAGCCTCGCGCCCTTGGCAGCCAGCGCAGCGGAGCCCTGGCTGCAGGCCCTGCCCGCCTGGCGGGCCGATGGCCATGTGATCGCCTTCGCCCAGAGCCTGGTGGTGTTCGCCGGTCTGGCGGCGGCCGTGGTGGTGCTGCGCCGGCTGCTGGCCAACAGCCGGCCCGCCTGGCTCGGTGCCTCTGTGCTGGCAATCGCGCTGGCCATCGCCGGCCGCTGGCTGGTGGCCGCTCCGGTCTGAGCTACTGGCGGCGGCAGAGCCGTTGGAGGTCGCTCCAGCTGTAGAGGCTGGTGGTGTCGTCGGGGCTGGCTTCCGCCAGTTTGTGCGTCTTGGTGAGCAGCTGTTCGCGGCCGATTTGGTTGGCGATCTCCACCTGCTCGCGGCCGTGGGCGGCCGTCCAGGCCCGGCATTGCTGGCGCAGATCGCCAGCCTGTGTGGTGGGTGCCAGGGCCGCCAGGCTGCCCCACAGCAGCAGGGCCGCCAGCCCGCGGCCACGCCAGAGCCCGGAGGTGAGCTGCGGCACATGGCGCACCTGCTGCGGACGGCCCACGTACACCCACACCGTGCGGCCATCGGCCAGCGGCCAGGGCTGGCGTTCGTACAGCCGCGGCGCCCCCTCGAAGCGATCGAGCTGCTCCAGCTGTGCGTGGGTGAGTTGATACAGCTCGCCGTGCAGCAGAGTCTGCGGATCCGTGCTGGCTACAGCCATCGGAAACGGCCCCAGGTCGTAGAGGGCCAGGCCGCGCAGCTGCGCTTCACCGCAGCAGGGGCTGCCCCCCAGCTGGCGGTGCTCGGGCTGGCCGCGCTTGAGGCTGCCGTACACGAACACCAGTCCGCCAGAATCACGCGGTCCGTTGGAATCCCTCATGACGATCGCCCTCTTGGTGGCTCTGGCCGGTTCGCTGCTGCTGATGGGGGTGATCGTGCGCCGTCTGGAGCGCTCCTGAGTCTGCCGCCAGCGCCTGGCTCTGCAGGATGTCGACCACGGCATCGGCATTGACGGTGCGGATCACGCCGCTGTCGACGCAGGCGATCTGAAACAGGGAGTTGGCGCCGCAGCGGGCGCCACCCTCGGCGTGGATCACATCACCAACCCACCAGTCCTGGTCGCCGTTGGCCACGGCCACCCGGTCGCCCACGCGCACGGCCAGGAAGCGCGGCAGCGGAGCCTGGGGGGATGCGATGGGGTGCGACGGCGCCATGGATGCCTGGCATCAGGGTGGATGGTACACCTGTACTGGCCAGGTGCTGATCAGGCCGGTGCCTCGGCGATGGCAGCGTTGCGCTGACTCTGGCCAGGGTGCAAGAACAGGCTGAGGTGCGCGGCGGCGCGGATCACGCTCAGCAGCGCCAGGCCGATGCAGAGCGGACAGTGGGTGAGGCTCATGGGGGAAGCCTCAGCGGCTGCGGCCGCCAGCGGCGGAAATGGAGAAGGACCGTCATCAAAGTTGCGGAACCGGGATCCGTGGTGGGATCGCAGCTGTTCGTTCCCTCAGCCCGGCAGACCCAGCACGGGTGAATCCAGGGGGTGCTCGCTGCGCAGGCCCTCGCCGGGATGGTTGGCGATGGCGATGTTCGGGCTGCCCATGGCCTTGGCGCGATACATCGTCTCGTCGGCGATGTGCAGCAGCTGATCGGCGTCGGCGGCGTGATCGGGCCAGCGGGCGATGCCGAAGCTGGCGGAGATCCTCACCTCCACCTGGGCGATCTCCCGGAAGGGGGCCCGCAGGCTCCCCTGCAACCGCTCAGCCAGCTCAACCAGGTGCTCCAGGTGTTCGGCGTTGGGGATCAGCAGCACGAACTCATCGCCCCCGAGCCGGCAGAGGCTGTCGCTTTCGCGCAGACACGTCTGCATCCGTTGGGCCACGGCCTGCAGCAGCTGGTCGCCGGCGAGGTGGCCGTAGCTGTCGTTGATCGGCTTGAAGCCGTTCAGGTCGATGAAGATCAGCCCCACCTTCTGCTGCTCCCGTCGGGCGATCGCCAGGCTGTGGCTGAGGCGATCCATCAGCAGGATGCGGTTCGGCAGGTTGGTGAGCGGGTCGTGGGTGGCCTGGTGGCGGATCTGCTCCTCCTGGCTGTGCCGCTCGGTGACGTCGCGGTAGGTGCAGAGGAAATTGGTGACCTGCTCCAGGCCGTCGAGCACGGCAGTGATCTGCAGTTCGTGCAGGCGGATCTGGCCGTTGCGGTGCAGATTCCACAGTTCACCGCTCCAGTGCCCCTGCTGGATCAGGCTCTGCCACAGCTCCTGATAAAAGGCGGCATCGTGGCGCCCCGAGCGCATCAGGTTGGTTTTGCGGCCCCGCACTTCCAACACGGAATAGCCGCTGAGCTGGGTGAAGGCCGGATTCGCCCGCAGGATCAGGCCACTGGGATCGGTCACCAGCGTGGCCACCGGACTGGTGTCGAACACCGTTGCCGCCAGGGCCCGTTCCTGGGCATTCACGCGCTCCTGCTCCAGGGCCTGCTGCAGCAGAACGTGATTGGTCACGAGATTGCGGGTGAGCAGCGCGGCGATGGCACTGAGGCTGCAACCCAGCAGCACCAGCAGGGTCAGGTCCCGCGTCCAGCCCGTGGGGCTGAGGTTGCGATGGCTGAGCTGGATGCCGATCAACCAGGAGCGATCCAGCACCGGCACGCTCTGCCAGGTGGGATGGTTGAACTCAGGGCTGTCGGCCAGGGTTTGGTTGTCGTAGAGCAGGTGGCGCTTGAGGGGGCGATCACCGTCGTAGATCACCACGGCAAAATCCACCTTCTCCGGGTTGCGGATGGTGTTGATGGCCTGATCGATCAGATCGCCCATGCGCAGGGGGGAATAGGCCCAGCCCCGCAGGCTGTTGAGCCGATCCTCCGGTGATGCCAGGGCTGCTGTCGGCGCGGTGTAGATCGGCACGTAGAGCAGCGTGCCCACCTGGGGGCGCACATTGGTTTCCTGCAACAGCCGCACGGGGCCAGAGAGCGCCGGCAAGCCTGTGATGGCGGCCTGGTTCATGGCGGCCCGTCGTGTGGCTTCGGAATACATGTCGAAGCCTTTGGCCCGCTGGTTGCGCCAGTCGTTGGGCTCGAGGTACAGGATGCTGCTGAGCAGGCGCTGTTGGCCGGAGCTGCGAATCCGGAAATGGGGCTGACCGTTCTGTTGGGCTCGGAGCTCAAAGGCCTGCCGATCACCCCCCGGCACCACGGCGGCATAGCCCACACCCTGAATACCTTCCAGGGTGTCCGGCCTCAGGTCGAGGGAGCGGTAAAACGCTGTGACCTCCTTGAGGCTGACCGTCCCGGAGGCATTGAACAGACCCACCACAGCGTCGAGCACGGCCTGGTCGCTGCGCAACTTGTCGCGGATGGAATCGATGACGGCATTCGCCAGGTCGCGTTCGATCCGCACGTGTTCGTGCTGATTGAACTGGCGTTGGCTTTCACAAACGAGCCCGGTTGTGAGCCATCCAAACGCCAGCACCAGCCAGGGCAGGTGCTGTGCCTTGAGCTTCAGAGTCGGGCGTCGCGCCAGGCGCCAGCTCGCCACCATCGGGCCTCGGCACGGGTGGTCTGGTTCTAGCGGCGATGCAGCGTTTTGGGGCTGTTCTGCTGTTTATTGGCGGCCTTCGGCACGTTCCGCCTCGGCGATCAACCGTTGCACGCGCTCCAGCAGGGATTCATTGCTCAGGCGGTTGTTCAGTCGCTCCACCAGCAGCGGAAAGGCCAGGGGGCCGGGCCGGGGGATGCGCTGCAGCAACCAGCGGCTGGCGGCCAGCCGTTCCAGGGCTGCCTGCAGCCGTGGGCGCTCCAGCTGCTCCTCCAGCACTTCGCGGTGGGCCTGCCGCAGCAGCAGGTGCTCGGGTTCGTGCTTCTGGAACACATCGAACAGCAGCGCGGCGCTGATCTGCAGCTGGCCGCCGCTCTTGCTCTGGCCCGGCATGGTCTGGCTGATCAGGCCGCTCACCTGGGCGATGGCGCGGAAGCGGCGGCGGCAGAGCTCGGAGAGGTTCACCGCCTGCTCCAGGTCGGCATCCAGCTCCTGCACGTCGAGCAGATCGTCGCCATGGAGCTCCAGTAGCTCCTCAAAGGGGTAGCCCTTGGGGGCCAACAGCTCGAAGCCGTAGTCGTTCACCGATACGGTGATCGTGCTGGCGCGATGCCGGGCCAGGCGCCAGGCCCAGAGGAAGCCCAGCCCCTCATGCACGAAGCGGCCCTCAAAGGGGTAGGCGAACAGGTGGCTACCTTCACGACTGCGGCAGACCTCCAACAGCAGCTGATCGCGGCGCGGCAGGGCCGAGAGGGTCTGCTGGCGGCGCAGCAGGGGTTCGAGGGCCTGGAGTTCCGGGGTATCCAGCCACTCCGGTGACCCCGGGGCGTCGGGATCCGCCAGAGCCTGGGCGCAGCGATCCACCTCCTGGCGCAGGTGCTCGCTGAGCAGATCGGAGAGGGCCATCTGGCCACCGGCCCAGGCCGGCACCGTGGAGCTCTTGCGGGTGGTGGCCTTCACCTGTGCCGTCATCTCCCGCAGGCGCACGAATTCCAGCTGACGGCCGGCAAAGAAGAACACATCGCCCGGCTTCAGCCGGGCGATGAAGGCCTCCTCCACATGGCCGAGGACCGCCCCGCGCACCACCCGCACGGTCACGGCGCGGTCGGCGGTGATCGTGCCGATGTTGAAGCGATGCAGGCGGGCGATGGCCTTGTCGAGCACCCGATAGCGGAACGGGGCGCCATCGACGGCCGGCTCGTCGCTGTCGAGCTGGCAGCGCACCAGCTTGCGGTAGCGGGGATAGGCACCGAGGCACTGGCCGCCGTGCTCGAGAAACGCCAGGCACCACTGCCATTGGGCCTCGGAGAGATCGCGGAAACTCCAGCAGTGGCGCACCGTTGTGAGCTCCTCGCTGGGGTTGAAACCGGGGCCGCAGGCGAGGGTGGTGAGGTGCTGCAGCACGACATCCAGCGGCAGCTGCGGCGGTCGGCGGTGTTCCACCAGGCCGTTGGCCAGGCCGCGGCGCATGGCGCTCACCTCCAGCAGTTCCAGCGCGTTGGTGGGCATGAACAACACCTGGGAGGTGCCGCCGGGACAGTGGGCGCTGCGGCCCGCCCGCTGCAGCAGCCGCGCCAGGTTCTTAGCCGAGCCGATCTGCACCACCCGTTCCACCGGCTGGAAGTCGACCCCCAGATCCAGGGAGCTGGTGCACACCACCCAGCGCAGCTCACCGGCCTTCACCCGGGCCTCGATCGCTTCCCGCTCGGTTCGGTCGATGGCGCTGTGGTGCAGGGCGAGGGCGTCGTCCATCTCCGGGCAGGCGAAGCGCAGGCACTGGTGCCAGCGCTCGGCCTGGTTGCGGGTGTTGGTGAACAGCAGCGTGCTCACCGCCGGATCCAGCCCGGCCACCAGCTGCTCATACATCCGCAGCCCCAGGTGCCCCCCCCAGGGGAAGCCATCGATCGTGTCCGGCAGCAGGGAGCGGATGGCGGTGTCGCGCTGCAGGGCGGCGGTCAGGATGCGGGGGGGTGCGGAAGCGGCGGTGCCCAGGGCCGCCCGGGCCGCCTCCTCCAGGTTGCCGATCGTGGCGCTGATCGCCCAGGTGCGCAGGGCCGGCCGCTGCCGCCGCAACCAGCTCAGGCAGAGCTCGCACTGGCTGCCCCGCTTGCTGCCCATCAGCTCGTGCCATTCATCGAGCACCACGGCGCGCAGACGGCTGAACAGCAGCGCGGCCTTGGGGTTGGCCAGCAGCACCGACAGCGATTCCGGCGTGGTGATGAGGATGTGGGGCGGGCTGCGCAGTTGCTTGCTGCGTTCATGGCTGCTGGTGTCGCCGTTGCGGATGGCCACCCGCAGCGGCCAGCCCATGGCGCGGATCGGCTCCTCGATCGCCAGGGCCAGATCGCGGCTGAGGGCGCGCAGGGGCGTGATCACCAGCAGGCCCAGGCCATCGCTGCCGCTGCGGGCCTCCGCCAGCAGCTCAGCGATCGGCCCCATCACGGCGGCGTAGGTCTTGCCGGAGCCGGTGGGAACCTGCAGCAGGCCGCTCTCACCCGCCAGGTAGGCCGCCCAGCACTGGCGCTGGAAGGCCATCGGCGTCCAGCCCTGCTGCACGAACCAGGCCTCGATCGGCGCCAGGGCGCTCATGGGGCCAGCACCAGCTCCGGGTGGCGATCCGCCCAGGGCTGCAGCCGCAGCCGCAGCAGCTTCACAAGTGCCTGGGTGTGCGGATGCTCCAGCCAGCAGCGCCGCAGCACCAGCGCTTCGCCGCTGGTGAAGGGCAGCGGCAGGGGCAGCCGCACCAGCCCCGGGGCCACCTGCTCGCTCAGCACGGTGGCGTAGCCCACGGTGACGTCCTGGGCGCTGCGCCCCTCCCAGCGATCGTGGCGGTAGCGGCTCATGCGCACCGGGCTGTTCCACAGCCCCAGGGCCTGCAGCGCGGCCTCCACCTTGGAGTAGGCCCCCGGCGGCAGCGCCAGGGAGGGGAAGGCGTCCACGTCATCCCAGCTGAGGGGAGCGTTGTGCTCCAGCTGCCGCAGCAGCGGATGGTCCGGTGCTACCACCAGATGCACGGGCATCTGGCTGAGGGGCAGCACGGCCAGCTCGGGATCATCGGCGTCGGGCCAGTCCGGCCCCCCCGCCAGCCAGGCATCGATCACGCCATCCCGCAGCCAGCGCAGCGGCCTGCTGATGCCCACGGTGTTGTGCAGGCCCCCCAGCCAGCCCGGCGGAGGCGGCGTGAGCAGCAGCGGGCCGCTCCAGTAGGTGCCTTCGATGCGCAGCGGGCCATAGCCCTGCCAGCGGGCGTGGTGATGCACCTGCCGCTCCAGGGCCAGCAGCTCCAGTCCCAGCGCCGGGCCGCGCAGGTCCCATTCGTCGTCGTGTTTGTGCAGCTGCAGATCGAGCAGGTCCAGGCACTGGCGCCGGCGCCGGATCACGTTCGACTGGCTGATGCCCAGCCGCTCCCCCGCTTCGTAACCCGAGCGCAGCCACAGGCTCAGATCCAGGGCCGCCAGTTTGTCGAGGCTCAGCACGGCACGCTCAGCACGGGGTGGTCTGCAGCAGGGCCAGGGCGGTCTCCAGGGTGTCGGCCTGCCAGGCGGGCTTGTCGTGCCGCCAGCGCACGATGCGCGGAAAGCGTACGGCGATGCCGCTGCGATGGCGCCGCGACACCTGCAGCCCCTCAAAGGCCAGCTCGAACACCTGCAAAGGCTGCACGGCCCGCACCGGCCCAAACCGTTCGGTGGTGTGGCTGCGGATCCAGCGATCCAGGGCGCTGATCTCCTGATCATTGAGGCCGGAATAGGCCTTGGCGAAACTCACCAGCCCAGGGCTCTGCCCCGCGACCGGGGCCGCTGGGCTGCCCTGCTCTCCTTGCGGCGGCGGCGCTGGCGGGCGCTCCCAGAGGCCGAAGGTGTAATCGGTGAACAGGTTGGCGCGGCGGCCGCTGCCGGCCTGGGCATAGAGCAGCACGGCATCGAGGCAGAAGGGCTCGCGCTTGTGCTTCCACCAGTGGCCGCGCTTGCGGCCCGCCAGGTAGGGGGAGGCCAGGGCCTTGAGCATCAGCCCCTCGGCGCTGGCGGTGGCGGCCTGCTGCCGCAGGGGCTCCAGCTGCTCCCAGCGGTTGAGGGTTAGCCGGGGGGAGAGGCGCAGGAGCCCGGCTGCGGGGGTGGCCGCCGCCGGCGGGAGCTGTCGGACCAAGGCATCCAGGGCGGTGCGGCGCTGGTGCAGGGGCTGCTGGCGCAGGTCGCAGCCGTGCTGTTCCAGCAGGTCGTAGGCCACGAAGGCCGCCGGGCACTCCGCCAGCAGCTTGCGGCCCGGAGCCTTGCGCCCCAGACGCCGCTGCAGCAGGGCGAAGGGGGCCGGCTGTGGCGCGTTGGGCAGCCACACCAGGATCTCGCCATCGAGCACGCTGCCCTCCGGCAGGGCGGCGGCGGCGGCGATCAGCTCGGGGAAGGCGCCGTTGATCAGCTCCTCACCCCGGCTCCAGAGGAAACTCTCACCCGCCCGGCGGATCAGCTGGCCGCGGATGCCGTCGTACTTCCACTCCGCCAGCCAATCGCCGGCGGGGCCGGGCAGGGGTGCGGCGATGGAGCCCTGTTCCTCGCCCTGTTCCGCAATGGGGTCAGGGGGCCACTCCAGCGGCGAGGCCAAACAAAACGGATAGGGGCGGCTGGGCACGGCCTCGCTGGCCTCCGCCGGCGCAAGCAGGGCCTGGTAGGCGCTGGCACTCGCGCTGAAGCCACCCATCAGGCGGTGCTGCAGCAGTGCCTCCTCCAGGCCGCTGAGTTGGGCCAGGGCCCGCAGCACCAGCCCCTGGCCCACCCCCACCCGTAGGCCACCGGTGAGGAGCTTGTTGGCCACCAGCAGTTCGCCGGCCTCCAGGCCCTGCCACAGCCGGCGAACCGCAGCGGCCTGGGCGCTGCCCTCGAGGGCAGCGGCGGCGGGCAGCAGCTGCTCCATCCAGCGGTGCAGCGGTTCGGCGGCCCATGTCTCCACGGATGCGTCGTTCTCGCGGGCGTGGCTCGGCGGCGGTGCCACCTGGCGCCAGAGCAGGGCGATGGTTTCAGCGGAATCGCCCACATGGGCGTAGCAGTCGTCGAACAACCACTCCGGCAGCCGGGAGCCCTCCAGGCAGATCTGGCGCAGGCGCCGGCCGGTGATCAGGCGCTTGCCCTGCTTGCCCAGCAGCACGTGCAGCGCCCAGGCCGCATCCTCCGGGGTGCTGGCCTGGAAGTAGCCCCGCAGGGCCTCCACCCGAGCGCGGGTGCCGCCGCTGGCATCGAGATCGGCGTAGAGCTGCGCGAAGCGCTGCATCGCTCAGGCAGGGGCAGACACGGTCCAACGCAGGATGGCGCGCTGCTGGCGCCCATGGCCGAGCACGGCCACGGTTGCGGTATTCAGCACCAGCAGCCGACCGCCCCCGGCACCGAGCCCCAGCCAGGTGCCCGGACCGTCGCATTCGCCCGCCGACCGGTCAGCCCTGGCTGGCTTCGGCCGGCTC
>JBJTHL010000087.1:0-5308 GCA_046094445.1 Vulcanococcus sp. | reverse complement strand
TCAGCGGTAGCAGCGCAATCCCGCCAGCAGGATCCAGCCGGCGATGTTGATGCGGCTGTCGTACATGGGGATGTCGGTGGCGTGCAGGGCCGCCAGCACCAGGGCTGCCGCCCACCAGGCCCGTTCGAACACCGGGCCGCGGGCCATGCCCCGATGCAGCCCGCGGATCAGCAGCCACAGCACGAACCCCACCAGAGCGAGGGCGGCCGGGATCCCGGAGCTGAGCGCCAGATCCAGGCCGATGTTGTGGGCATGGCCATGCCAGAAGCCCGTGCGCAGGGGGTAGATCACGCTGAAGGCGGCAGCCCCCCAGCCGAACCACGGCCGCTCGGCGATCAAGCCCACCGCCGTGGACCACTGGCTGAGGCGGGTGATCGCCGCAGGGCGTTGGCCGTGGGCGTTGGCATCGTTCAGCCGCCCCCAGATCGACTGGGGCACCAGCTGGCGGGCAGGCTCCTGCAGCCAACCCGGCACGCCCGGCAGCGTGGCGATCAGCACCGGCAGCAAACCCAGCAGCAGCAGCGGCAGCAGCCAGGGCCAGCTGGCGGGCCCCAGCACGATCGGCACGGCGAGCAGCAGCGCCCCCCAGGCATTGCGGGAGTCGGTGAGATAGAGGGCCGCCACCTGGGCCAAGACCAGCAACACCGCCGTTGGCAGCAGCCAGGCCGGCCGTTGGCGCCAGCGGCGAGCGGCCTCCAGCAGGGCCGCCAGGGCAAGCGGCCAGCTCAGGGCCAGCCAGGCGGCGGTGATGTTGGCGTAATCAAACAGCCCCGAAAGCCGCCCTGGCGGGTTGCCACCGGGCGTCAGCCACCACACCACGGCGCCGCCCAGGATCTGCCAGGGCCCGCTCCAGCCCAGCCAGAGTTGCCCCAGCCCCGTGACCAGCACCGGCACGGTGCCCGCCACCAGGCAGAGGGCCACCCGGCGACGGGCCGCCGCCTCGACCACATAGGGCTGAAAGCCCCAGAACCCCCAGAACAGTGGCAGCCAGTTGGCCAGCCCCAGCCAGGCCAGCACCGGCTGATACCCCTGCAAGGCGAACCCCGGCAGCGACACCTGAACCGCCCCCAGCAGCATCAGGGCACCCACCAGGGCCAGAACCCGGTTGCAGCGGTCGCCCCACCAGGTGCGTGCACGCTTGCGGCTGCCCAGAATCAGGGCCACCAGCAGGAACAGGGCGGCGATCAGCGCACTGGAGGCCAGGAACACCATCCCCAGCTGGAAGCAGCGCCAACCCAGGGGCGTGGCCTCCCCTGGGCGCTCCTGATCCAGCCGCTGCACCAGCGAGGCGAGCCGATGGCCGCTCATTCGAACACCGCCGTACGGCTGCGATACACCATCACCTGGCGGGTGAGATGCAGCCGCACCGCCCGCGCCAGGGCCAGGCGCTCGGTGTCGCGACCCTTGCGGATCAGATCCTCCACCTCATCGCGATGGCTCACCGTGACGGTGGACTGGGCAATGATCGGGCCGCCATCGAGTTCCTCGGTCACGTAGTGGGCCGTGGCGCCGATCAGCTTCACGCCCCGCTCCCAGGCCCGGTGATACGGCTGCGCCCCCTGAAAGGCCGGCAGGAAGGAGTGGTGGATGTTGATCACCCGGTGGAAGGCATCCGGCGGATCGAACGCCGCCAGGAACCCGGGGGTCAGCACCTGCATGTACTTGGCCAGGATCACCAGCCCGATGCCGTGCTCCGCCAGCAGCTCCAGGTGGCGGGCTTCCGCCTCAGCCCGGTTGGCATGGCTGATCGGCACGTGCACAAAGCGAGCGCCGAACTCCTCGGCGATCGGCCGCAGATCCGGATGATTGGCAATCACCAGCGGCACCTGCATCGGCAGCTCGCCGGTGCGGGTGCGCCAGAGCAGATCCAGCAAGGCGTGATCCTGGCGGCTCACGAAGATGGCCGCCGCCGGCTGCTGATCCGAGAAGGTGACCGCCTGCTCGCCCCCCAGACGATCGGCCAGGGCCGCCGCCGCCGGAGCGATGGCCTCGCGCGGCAGCCCAAAGCGATCGAGCTGCCATTCGATGCGGCTGAGAAACAGCCCAGCCCCCTGATCGCTGTGGTGGTCGGCATGCACGATGTTGCCGCCATTGCCCGCCACCCAGCCGGAGAGCTCGCGCACCAGGCCCGGCTGGTCCGGGCAGATCATCTGCAGGATGGCGTTGGGAGCCGTCATGGCGGGTGGCAGGCAGCGCCGTCTGCCCGCATTGTGCCGACCGGCGATTGCAGTACATGCCGCAGGGGCACCCGGGCCGGGCGCCCTCGGTAAAGTCCCGCCATCACCCTGTGCATCCGGCGGCACGCCCATGACTGCCCTGCTCTCTCAGCTCACCACCGCCCTCAAGCGCCTCGGCCTGCTGGCCCTGGTGATGGTGCTCAGCTTCGGCCTGGCCGCCTGCGACGGCGCCAAGGCCAAAGCCGCCAGCCTCAGCGCCGACGACATCGCCACCATCGAGCGCCAGGCCGAAGGTTTCCTGGCCGCCCGCGACCGTCTGCCCGAGCTGGCGACCCTGGTGAACGAGAAGGACTGGACCTTCACCCGCAACGTGATCCACGGTCCGATGCAGGAGGTGGGTCGTCAGATGCTGTACATCAACCAGCGCCTGCTGCCGGCCGATCGCCCGGAAGCCGTGAAGCGCGCCGATGCCCTCAAGGCCGCCCTGGCGGACCTGGATGAAGCCGCCCGCCTCCAGGACGGCAACAACCTGAGCAAGGCCTACATCAAGGTGGCCAGCGGCTTCGGCCTCTACGCCCAGGTGCTGCCCGCCCAGGTGCAGGCCGACCTCAAGCAGGACTGATCCCGATCGCCAGCAGCGCCTCGAGCCACAGCCCCGCCGCCCTGCCCACCACGATCTGCGTGATCGGGGCCGGCGTGGTGGGGCTTTCGATCGCCTGGCTGCTGCAACGGCAGGGCCATGCCGTGACCCTGGTGGATCCGGCCCTGGCCGGTGCCGCGCCAACAGAAACCGGCAGCGCAGCGGCCCTGGGGCTGCTGATGGCCCAGGTGTACCGGCGGCGCAGCGGCCGGGGCTGGCGGCTGCGGCAGCACTCCCTGGCGCTCTGGCAGGCCTGGCGTGCTGAGCTCCAGACTCGGGGGCAGCCGATCCCCTGGCGACCCGGCCTGCTGCAGCTGGCGGCCACGGCACAGGAGTGGGAGAACCAGCAGCGCCTGGCGGCCGAACGCCAGGCCATGGGACTGCCCCTGCAGCTGCTGAACCGGGAGGACCTGACGGGGCTGCAGCCCGCTGTGCCGGCCGCCGCCCTTGGCGGCCTGCTGTCGCCGAATGACGGCCAGCTCGATCCCCTGCCGGCCATGGCGGCCCTGCGGGCCGATGCCCTGACGGCCGGACTGCAGGAGCGCGCCGCGGCGGCGCTGGCGGTGGAACGCCATCCAGGCGGGGGCCCGGAGGGGCGCTGGCGGCTGCAGCTGACGGACGGCCTGCCGCTGCAGAGCCGCTGGCTGGTCATCAGCGCCGGCCTGACCAGCCCCGCCCTGCTGGCACCCCTGGGCCATGATCGCCCCCAACAACCGGTCCTCGGCCAGGCCCTGGAGCTGGCCTTACCCCCAGGCTGCCCAGAGGCCGACGGCTGGCCCGGCAGCCTCAGCTGGGATGGCCTCAACCTGGTACCCCGGCCGGGAGGTCGCCTGTGGCTGGGGGCCACGCTGGAGCCGGGCCTGGGCCTGCTCGACGGCAGACCAGGGCCCGAAGCCAACGCCGCCCTGCAGCGGTTGCGCACGCTCCACGGCCAGGCGCCCCCCTGGCTGCTGGAGGCCACGGTGCTGCGCCAGTGGCAGGGGCTGCGGGCGCGACCCGAGGGCCGGCCAGCCCCGCTGCTGGAGGCCCTGGAGCCGGGGTTGCTGCTGGCCAGTGGCCACTACCGCAACGGGGTGCTGCTGGCGCCCGCCAGTGCCGCCTGGGTGGCCGAGGCCATGGCCAACGCCGATGCGGCGCCGCAGGATCAGACCCTCTGAAACCCGCGCCTTAACCTTCCGGAAACCTGTCGAGCCGGTTTCCATGCCCCTGTCTCGCACCCTGGCCCCCCTGGGAGCCGCCATCGGCCTGATGGGCGCCATGGCCCTCGGAGCCTGCGGCAGCAAGCCGGGTGCTGGTGGCGCTGGAGGCAACGGAGGCGGAGGCCCGAGCGGCAACCTGCAGGGGGCGGGCGCCACCTTCCCGGCCCCCCTCTACCTGCGCTGGTTTCAGGAGCTGGCCGGAAAGGGCGCGGCGCGGGTCAACTATCAATCGGTGGGCTCCGGCGCCGGAGTGCGCCAGTTCCAGGCGGGCACGGTGGACTTCGCCGCCAGCGACAAACCGCTGGCGGCCGATGAAGCCGCCGCGATCCCGCGGGGTGTGCTGCAGCTGCCGATGACCGGCGGCGCCATCGCCGTGGCCTACAACAACCCCAGCTGCAGCCTCAAGCTCAGCCAGGCCCAGCTGGTGGGCATCTTTGCGGGCCAGGTGCGCAACTTCAAGGAGCTCGGTTGCGGCGACCTGCCGATCAAGGTGGTGGTGCGCTCCGACGGCTCCGGCACCACCTACAACTTCACCAACTCCCTCTCCGCCTTCAGCCCCACCTGGAAGGCGGGTCCGGGGGCGGCCAAATCCGTGCAGTGGCCCACCGGCGTGGGCGCCAAGGGCAATGAGGGGGTGGCCGCCACCCTGCAGCAGCTGAAGGGTGGCATCGGCTACGTGGAAAGCGCCTACGTGCGCGGCGCTCTGCAGGCGGCCGCGATTCAGAACGCCGGCGGCGGCTACGCCAAGCCCAGCACCGCCGAGGCCGCCCAGGCCCTCGCCAGCGTGGAGCTGGGGCCGGACCTCACGGGCAGCAATCCCAACCCCCAGGCGGGTTACCCGATCGTGACGTTCACCTGGATCCTGCTCTACAGGAGCGGCAACGGCAGCAAACTCCCGGCGCTGCAAACCACCTTCGGCTACACCCTCAGCGATGCCGCCCAGGCCGGCGCCTCCAACCTGGGCTACGTGAGCCTGCCGGCACCGGTGCTGACCAAAGCGCGCGCCGCCCTGGCCAGCCTCAAACCCTGAAGGGGATCAACACAAGGCTGCCCAGGCCAAACCACTCAAAAGCCCCCTTGCGGGGGCTCGATGGGGCCAGCGGCGAACGCTGGCCTCGGCTGAACAGGGGCCTGATGCCCCTTGTACTCACTTCGACTCAGTGAACTCGGCGTCGATGACGTCGTCGCCGGCGGCACCGGCACCGGGAGCACCGGCGCCATTGCCACCAGCGGCGGCTTCGGCACCGGCGGCCTGCTGGTACACAGCGGCGCCAGCGGCGTAAAGGGCCTGT
>JBJTHL010000086.1:0-2808 GCA_046094445.1 Vulcanococcus sp. | reverse complement strand
GTCGGCCCCGGCGGCATCGGGGGCCGGCGGCAGGGGGCCGCTGTCCACACAGTTGCCGTTGCTGAGCAACACCGGGCAGCTGGCCTGGTCGGCCTCGATGCGCACGCGGTAGCGGCTGAGCAGATCGGGGCGATCGGGATGGGGGCTGATGCGGCGGAAGCCTTCGGCCTCGCACTGCGTGGTGAACAGGCCGCCGCTCACATACAGCCCCTCCAGGCTGGTGTTCGTTTCCGGGTGGATCCGCACCCGGGTGCGCAGCTGGAAGGGCCGCGCGGGCGGCTGGAGCAGCAGCAACCGCCCGGCCTCCTGGCGCCAGGCCTCAGGGGGCAGGGGCTTGCCATCCAGGCTGAGCTCCAGCAGCTCCATGGCCTCGGCCCGCAGCTCCAGGGGCTCGCCAGCGGTGGCGGCTGGATTGGGGCTGAGATCCAGCGCGGCCTCCACCAGGGTGTGGTCGGCGAACAGCTGCACCGTGAGCGCGATCTCGGGGATCAGACACGGGGCCGGGCGGTAGTCGGCGAGGCGAACGGTGGCCATGGGGGAGGTTGGGTTGTCACCAGGGCCGGGGTCCCCGCCCCACCGCCGCACTGCAGCCCATCTGGGAACCGAGCAGGGCGCCGAGGGGAATGGCCCAGGCCCGCCCATCCTGGCGGGAGAGTCCATAGCCGAGGGCACCCCCTAGGAGTCCGCCCAGCCATCGGCCGGTGTTGCAGCCCTGGGCCAGCCGGTCAGGGCTTGGCCGCCGGAGCAGGGGCAGCAGCTGGAGCCGGCTTAGCGGCCGGGGCACCGCCGCCGCCGCCGGCCTGCTTGATCACCTCGCTCACCTTCTTGCGCACATCGGCTGGCACTTCATTGGGGCACACCTCCACGGCGCCGAGCACCGCGGAATTGATCGAGCCCTTGCGCAGTTCCTCGATGCTGAGCGGCTTGGTGCCCACCTGGGCGATCTGGCCGCCGTGCTGCCCCTGGATCACCTGGGCGATGGTTTCGCCTGCCACGGCCACGGCTTTGTCGAACTCGATGCCACCGGCGCGGGCGATGCACACGTTGAGCGCCGCGATGCGGGTGTAGAGGTTCATGTCCGCCTGGCTGGCGGGAACGGGCGCCGGCTGCCCCTGAGCCAGGACCATCCCGGGGCTCAACAGCAGAACCAGGGGAAGCAGCAGAAGACCAAGGCGGCTGGCGGAGTGGCGCACGGGATCAGAACGGATCGCTCCAATCCTGCTGCACTCAGGCATCGGGCGGTAGGGGCTGCCCAGCACCCTCCAAGCGGATCTCGTGGTGCATCTCCACCAGCTCCAGGGTGCCGTCGCACCAGGAATAGATCGAGCGGGCGCGGAACTGGTCCTGGTTCACCAGGCGGATGTGCTCCAGGATGTCCCACTGCAGGTAGTGCGACTCGAACACCACCTCGTGCTCGTCCGCCTGGCGGATCTGGCTCTTGGTGGGGGAACCGCAGAGGTAGCCGCGGCTGCGGCGCAGCTGGTGACCGCACAGGTAGGCATCCATCACCCCTTCGCGCACGTAGCGGGGTTTGCGATCGAAGAAGTCGTACTCCTTCTCCGGCCACCAGGTGAAGCGGTAGCGGGGTTCGGATTCGGCCTGATCGTCGAACGTCTCCACCCGCAGCAGCATGTCCACCCGCAGCACCTCGTCGTCTGGGAAGAAGTACTGGCGGCGGGAGCGCCAGAGGCCGAGGTTGCGGTTGAACCAGCGGCGGATGCTGCTGTCCAGCCGGATGCGGCTGCCACCGCCCGGGCCGGGGTGGGAGGCCACAGGCGGCACGCGGGTCACGAGATCCTGCAGCTGCGCCACTGCGCGCCCCAACCAACGACTGATCACAGTCGTCATAGCGAGGGCTGCCAACCACGGCCAAAACCCATAAGCTGAATCCAATATTTCTGCAGGATTCCGCGCGCTGGTGCACGCCTTGGGGACCCCCAGCCCTGGCCACGGTTCGCGCGGCGATCGCGGCCCCGATGGCCGGACCGATCCGCGCACGGATCTGCGGCCGGATCTGCGGCCAGATCCGCGCGACGACCTGCAGCGGCGCCAGCTGAAGCTGCTGCTGGTGGCGGCGCCCCACCATCGGGCCACGCCGGACCTGCGGGGCCTGGTGAACTTCCTGGAAAGCGAGGACTTCGGCTTCCACGTGAGCCTGGAGCTGGCGGATCCCGCCCAGAAACCCGAGCTGCTGGAGCTGCACCGGCTGGTGGCCACCCCGGCCCTGATCAAGCTGGAACCGGCCCCGCGCCAGGTGTTCGCCGGCAACACCCTGCTGCAGCAGCTGCGCAGCTGGCTGCCGCGCTGGCAGCAGCTGGAGGTGGTGAGTGGCCTGGGGATGAGCCTGCGCCCCCCCGAAAGCGATGGCAGCCGCACCCAACGGGAGCTACAGCTGGAAGACCAGCTGCTGGTGCTGCGCCAGGAGAACGAAACCCTGATCGAGCGCCTGCGGGTGCAGGAGCGGCTGCTGCGGATGGTGGCCCACGAGCTGCGCACACCGCTCACGGCCTCGAAGCTGGCGCTGCAGAGCATGAACCTGGGCCAGATCGATCAGGCCCGCTGCCGCGATGTGCTCGGCCGCCGCCTCGACGACATCGAGCAGCTCTCCCAGGACCAGCTGGCGGGGGGCCCCACCCGCTGGGAGGCCCTGTTCAACCCGCAGCGGCGGGCCCTGGGCCCGGTGGCCGCCGAAGCGATCCTGGAGCTCGAGAAACTCTGGGTGGGCCGCGGCCTGGAGCTGATCACCGACATCCCCACCGATCTGCCGGACGTGTTCGCCGATCAGCGCCGCATGCGCCAGGTGCTGCT
>JBJTHL010000085.1:0-11643 GCA_046094445.1 Vulcanococcus sp. | reverse complement strand
CCCCTCCCAGGCTGAATACGACGATTTCGAGCAGATCTGCGGCCAGCACGATGGCCCGGTCGTCGCCCTCAATCCCACCCTGGAGGCTGCGGCCGTCGGCATCGGCAGTGTCGCAAGGGAGCGTCGCAAGGGCTTCCTCTCCACCTGGACCTCGGCCTACCAGCTCCAACCGCTCGACGAGGCCGCCCTGCGTCATGCCCATCCCGATGGTTGGGAGCTTTATCGCCAGGATCCCGATGGCTACCGCTTCGTGACCCGCTTTGAGACGCGGCCCGATGCCGAGGCTCTGGCTGAAGCGCTGCAACAGGACGGCAGTCTGGGTGGCAATCTCCGGGCCCTGGATCAGTTCATCGAAGGGTTGAGGCACTGACTTTCTGATCGGACTCCCTGATCGGACTCCCTGATCGATGGGCCTGGCCGGCCTGACCGAGGCTCCGTAAAGTGCGCCCAATCGCCATCGCTCATGGCCACCGAGCCCTCAACGCCGCAGTCACAGTCCAGCGGTCGCCGCTGGACCCTGGTGGATGCGGGCGCCGCCGCTGCTGTGATCCTGGCCGCTGTCGGCGTGATCTGGAGCCCCAAGCTCACCGGTGCGATCGCCCGGGCGACAGGAGGTCTGCAGCCGGTCACGGTGCTCGTGGATGTCCGCGGGGTGGCCACTGCTGATCCTGCGGCCCTGATCGCGTCCGCCCGTCGCGCCGGCGCGGTCAGCATCGTCATTCGCAATGAACCCCACGGCAATGTCACTGTGCGCGAGGTCATCGCCCTGCAGCGTCGCCTGACCGCGGTGCAGCCGAATGGCACGGTGGTCACGGCTTCGGATCCCAACCAGGCGACCTTCAGCACCCTGGATGCCCGCTTCGTCCTCGAGGGGCAGGGTCGAAAAACCGGCGGTGGCGTCGTTTTCGGTAACCAGAACCTCAAGATCGGTGCACCGATCGAGCTGGAGGGCAACACGTTCCGGGTCAGTGGCTCCGTGACCGGGCTGCGCCTGGGGGCAGGCTGAGATGGCAGCGGCCCGTGCACGTGCCAGCCGAAGCACAATCGGCCTGGGCCTTGGCCTCGGCGGCCTGTGCCTGCTGAGCGCTCCCACCCTGGCGCAACAGGCCGCCACCAGCATTCCCCAGCTCACCGCCAGCAGCCTCCCGGCACCGCCGCCGATCGGCTTACCGGTGCTTCAGAGCCAGGTGAGCTGCCCTGCCCTGCAGCAGCGACTGGCCGCCGTGCTCGGGCCTGAGGCCGGGGTGTGGAGCGTGAGCGTGGCCGATGGCAGCGGCCGGCTGCTGGCCGACATCAACGGCAGCCGGCCCAGGATCCCGGCCTCCAACCAGAAGCTCATCAGCACGGCCATCGCCCTGGACCGCCTGGGCCCTGACTACAGCCTCACCACCCGCCTGATGCGCCAGCCGGATGGCAGCCTGCGGCTCAGCGGCCAGGGAGACCCCGACCTGGATCTGCCCCAGCTGCAGCGCTTTGCGCGCATCGCCCTCAGCGCGGCGGCTGGTGCCGAACCCGCTGGCACGGCGGTACGCATCCAGCTGGCGGAGGAGCCGCAGCAGCGCTGGTGGCCTGCCGGCTGGAACTGGGCCGACCGGGCTGAGGCCTATGGCGCGCCCATCACCCGGCTGGCCCTCACCAGCAATGCGCTGGATATGGCCGTGAGCAATCCCCCCAGCCGGCTGCAACGGCTCCTGAGCCAGGAGATTCGCCGCCAGGGGGGCAGCGCCAACATCAGCCTGGTGCCCACCGGCAGCGACGATGGCGTGCTGCTGCACGAGGAGCGCTCGGTGGGCATGCACGGCCTGCTGAGCCTGGCGAACACCGAAAGCCACAACTTCACCGCCGAGGTGCTGTTGCGCCAGGGCACCGGCAGCTGGGACCTGCAGGAGGCCCGCCGGCAGGCCATGCAATGGCTGGCGGCCCAGGGCCTGCCAATGGAGGGGGTGATGGTGGTGGACGGCAGCGGTCTCGACCGCAGCAACCGGGTCACCAGCCGCCTGCTGGCGGCCCTGCTGCTGCGCATGGCCCATCACCCGTACGCCGCCAACTACGCCGCGTCCATGGCGATCGCTGGCCAGCGCGGCACCCTGCGCAACCTCTTCCGCGGCACGGACCTGGAGGGGGAGTTCCGCGGCAAGACCGGCACCATCAGCGGTGTGCGCTCGATCAGCGGGATTCTCAACAGCGCCGATGGGCCCCGCTACATCAGCATGGTGTCGAACGGGGCCAGCACCCCGAACAGCACCATCGGTGGCCTGCTGAGGCAGAGCCGGGTGCCCGGCCTCTGCCCCGCCTTCTGAACTCGGCTCAGCGGGTGCCGGCAGCCCGGCGCAGCCGCTCAGCGGCCCGACGGGCACGGCTGATCGGTACGGCTGAGGCCTCGGCCGGCGTGGGTGGGTGCACCAGGGTCGTGGGATCCACGCCCTGCAGCCTCACCAGCTCGCGGCGGCCCCCCACCACCACCTGGGCCAACTCCTGCAGGCGCCCCTCCAGCTCACCGAGCACCTGCTCGGCATAACGATTCGCGCCCTCCTGGATGGTGGCCGCCTCCTGGCGGCTGCGGGCCACCAGGGCTTCGGCCTGCTGCTGGCTCTGCTGGCGGAACTGCAGGGCATCGGCATGCAGACGCTCCGCCTCAGCCTGGCTGCTCTGTTGCAGGCGCAGGGCCTCCTGCCGCACCTTCTCCAGCTCCGCCAGGCTCTGCTGCCGAGCCTGTTCATGCTGAGCGGCCAGCTGGCGCTTGAGCTCCACCGCTTCGGCCTCGAGCTGCTGGCGCCGCTGCAGGGCCTCCTGCTCCAGTTGCTGCCGGCGTTGGCCGAACTGCTGCTCCATCTGCGCCAGCCGCGCCTGGTGCTCCTGCTCGGTGCGGGCCAGCTGCTGGCGGGCCTGGGCGATCATCTGCTCTCCCTGCTGCCGCCCCTGCTCACGCAGCTCTGCCCCCTGCCGTTCCGCCTCCTGGCGGATCGTCTGGCTGTTGATCAGCTGCTCGCGCTGCTGGCGGGCCTGGCTGAGCAGGTCCTCCGCCTGGGTGCGGGCCTGGGTGATGAACTCCTCCTTGCGGGTGAGCAGCTCCTCGGCCTCCGCCAGCTGGGGCGGCAGCGCATCGCGCACGGCATCCATCAGCTCGATGGCGTCCTGCTCGTTCACCAGCCGACCGCCGCTGAAGGGCACGCGGGTGCCGTCCAACACGATTTCCTCGAGCTGATCGATCTGATCCAGCACGGAGGTGAGCTTCGCCTCGGACATCACGCCTGGGATTGGGATGACCGATTAAAGAGCCTGGCCAGATCCTCTGCCACTCCCGTTGGCACCATGTGACGCACGCTGCCGCCGAAGCGGGCCACCTCCTTCACCACGGAGCTGCTCAGGAAGCTGTGGGTGGTGGCGGTGGCCATGAACAGCGTCTCCAGCTGCGGCGCCAGGCTCTTGTTGGTGTGGGCGATCTGCAGCTCGTACTCGAAATCGCTCAGGGCGCGCAGGCCCCGCAGGATCACGCCCGTGCCGCAGCGCGCGGCGAATGCCACCGTGAGGCCATCGAAAGCGGCCGCCTCCACGTTGGACAGATGGGCCGTGGCGGCGCGGATCTGCTGCAGGCGCTGATCCACGCTGAAGCAGGGGTTCTTGCTGGGGTTCTGCAGCACCGCCACCACCACCCGATCGAACAGCTGGGCCCCGCGCTCGATCAGGTCGAGGTGGCCCAGGGTGAGGGGATCGAAGCTGCCGGGGTACAGAGCCTGCATGGGAGGGATCCTCTCAGTCCACCGGCGGTTTCTAGAGTCCACGCAACCACGCCCCCGCCATGGCCCTCAACGCCGACGCCAAGAAAACCCTGCTGCGCAAGATCCCCCACGGTTTGTTCATCTGCGGTGTGGCCGAGGGTGGGGAGGTGAACGGCTTCACCGCCAGCTGGGTGACCCAGGGTTCATTTGAGCCGCCGCTGGTGGTGATGGCCGTGCGGGCCGACAGCACCAGCAACGGCATCATTCAGCGCACCGGCCGCTTCTCGCTGAACGTGCTGGCCGCCGATCAGAAGGATCTGGCCGCCGTGTTCTTCAAGCCCCAGAAGGCGATGGGGGGTCGCTTCGATGCCGCACCCTTCACCCCGGGCGAGCTGGGCCTGCCGATCCTCAACGAGGCCCTGGGGGGGGTGGAGTGCGAGCTGGTGGGGCAGGTGGCCCACGGCGATCACACCGTGTTCGTGGGGGAGGTGAAGAGCGCCACCCTGCACCGTGACGACGCCAGCCTCGAACTGAGCAGCACCGGCTGGCAGTACGGCGGCTGAGCCCAGGCGCTGGAGCGGCCCGGCCCGTGCCCACCACCCGCACACCGCTGCTGCAGGATCAGCCGCGCCTCAAGGCGCGGCTGAAGGAGGTGCCCAGCGAGCCGGGCTGTTATCTGATGCGCGATGGCGAGGACCGCATCCTCTACATCGGCAAGGCCAAGGTGCTGCGGAACCGCGTGCGCAGCTACTTCCAGAGCGGTGGGGGGCACGGTCATTCGCCCCGCATTGCGCTGATGGTGCGTCAGGTGTGCGAGATCGAGTTCATCGTGACCGACAGCGAAGCCGAAGCGCTGGCGCTGGAATCGAACCTGATCAAGAACCACCAGCCGCACTTCAACGTGTTGTTGAAGGACGACAAGAAATATCCCTATCTCTGCATCACCTGGAGTGAGGCCTACCCGCGCATCTTCATCACCCGGCGGCGCCGCTTCCGCTCGCCCCTGGATCGCTTTTACGGCCCCTACGTGGATGTGGGCCTGCTGCGCCGCACCCTGGGCCTGGTGAAGCGGGTGTTTCCGCTGCGGCAGCGACCCCAGCCGCTGCACAAGGAGCGCACCTGCCTCAACTACGACATCGGCCGCTGCCCCGGCGTCTGCCAGGAAAAGATCAGCTCCGACGATTACCACCGCACCCTGCGCCAGGTGGCGATGGTGTTCCAGGGGCGCAACGAGGAGCTGGTGGAGTTGCTCAGCGAGCAGATGGAGCGCTACGCCGAGCGGCTCGATTTCGAGAGTGCCGCGCGGGTGCGCGATCAGCTGCAGGGGATCGGCACGCTCACGGCCGACCAGAAGATGAGCCTGGGGGATAGCTCCGTGAGCCGCGATGTGCTCGCCCTCGCGGCCGATGAGCGTGTGGCGGCGGTGCAGCTGTTCCAGATGCGGGCCGGCAAGCTGGTGGGCCGGCTCGGGTTCACCGCCGATGCCGTGGGCATGCCGCCGGCGGAGGAAGGGAGCGGTGGGGACCTGCCGCCCTCACCCGAACGCCAGGCCGCCCTGGGCCGGATCCTCCAGACCGTGATCGAGGAGCACTACAGCCAGGTGGAGGCGGTGGAGATCCCGCCGGAGCTGCTGCTGCAGGTGCCCCTCCCCCAGCAGAGCCTGATCGAGGAGTGGCTCTCGGAGCTGCGCGGCCGCAGGGTGAAGCTGGCGGTGCCGCAGCGGGCCCAGAAGGCCGATCTAATCGAGCTGGTGGAACGCAATGCCAGCTACGAGCTGCAGCGTGCCCAGCGGGCCAGTGAACAGAACCTGCTGGCCACCGAAGACCTGGCCCAGCTGCTGGATCTACCCAACCCGCCGCGACGGATCGAGGGGTACGACATCAGCCACATTCAGGGCAGCGATGCCGTGGCCTCCCAGGTGGTGTTCGTGGATGGGCTGCCGGCCAAGCAGCACTACCGCAAGTACAAGATCCGCAGCAGCAGCGTGCGGGCCGGCCATTCCGACGACTTCATGAGCATGGCGGAGGTGATCCGCCGCCGCTTCCGCCGTTGGGCCCAGGCCAAGGCCGAAGGGGCGGATCTGCGCGAGCTGCGCCGTGCCGCCGGCAACGCCCTGCACACCGGTGGCCTCAACGACTGGCCCGACGTGGTGATGATCGACGGCGGCAAAGGCCAGCTCTCGGCCGTGATGGAGGCGTTGCGGGAGCTCAACCTCGAGGAGGAGCTGGTGGTGTGCTCCCTGGCCAAGCAACGGGAGGAGGTGTTCCTGCCCGGTGCGAAGGAGCCTCTGGAGAGCGAACCCGATCAGCTGGGGGTCCAGCTGCTGCGCCGCCTGCGCGATGAGGCGCACCGCTTCGCCGTGAGCTTCCACCGTCAGCAGCGGGGCGAGCGCATGAAGCGCTCCCGCCTCTCCGATATTCCCGGGCTGGGCCCCAAGCGCATCCGCGACCTCCTGGCCCACTTCCGCTCGATCGACGCCATCCAGCTGGCCAGCCCCGAAACCCTGGCCCAGGCACCGGGGATGGGGCCCGGCCTGGCCCGGGTGGTGTGGGAGTACTTCCACCCCCAGGACGACGACACGGCACCCCCCGCCGCCGCCGCCGATCGCGAGAATGCAGCTCCCCTGCAGCTGGCCGGTTGAGGCGTCTGATGCCCCTGACGACCGCGCTCCGCTGCGCCCTGGGCCTGCTGTTGGCCCTGTGGCTGTGGCCGGCTGCGGCGCTGGCCGCCCCTGGGCTGTGCATCGGCCCGGTGTGCGGCGATGAGATCAGCCGCAGCGCCAAGCATCACTTCCAGCTGCGCCTGCGGCTGACGGACCAGCGGGGACACCGGGAGCGGGTGGTGGTGGATTGCCGCGATGGTCAGCTCAGCCCCAGGGTGGGGCCCGTGGAGCGGGGCCATGCCCAGGCCGTGGCCCGCCGCGCTTGCCGCCTGGCGGGCGAAGCCAGCGCCTGATCGCCATGACCATCGGGATCTGGGTGCTGGGGGACCAGCTGAACGCGGCCCAGGCAGCACTGGCCAGCAGCCAACCCGGCAGCGCTCGCGTGCTGCTGGTGGAGAGCGCTTCGGTGCTGCGCCGCCGCCCGTACCACCGCCAGAAGCTGGTGCTGGTGTGGAGCGCCATGCGCCACTTCGCTGCGGAGCTGATCGCCGCCGGCTGGCAGGTGGACCATCGCATCGCCGACCAGTTCGGCCCGGCCGTGCGCGACTGGCTGGCCCAAGAGGGCATCAGCGAGCTGCGGCTGATGGAGCCGGCCGACCGCGGCTTTCGGGAGGCCATCGCGGCGCTGCAGCTGCCGGTGCCCTTGGTTTGGCTGCCGAGCAATGCCTTTCTCTGGAGCCGTGAGCAGTTCGCGGACTGGGCCGGGCGAGGCAAGCAGCTGCGCCTGGAATTCTTCTACCGCGAGGGGCGTCGCCGCTACCAGGTGTTGATGGAGGGAGAGGGGGCCAAGGCACAGCCCCTGGGCGGCCGTTGGAATTTCGATCAGGAGAACCGCAAGGCGCCCCCGAAGGGCCTGCAGGGGCCACCCCCCCTGTGGTTTGAGCCGGATGCCATCACCCGCGCCGTGATCGCCCGAGTGGAACAGCTCGACCAGCAACGGCAGGCGGAGGGCTTGCCCGCTCTGCCCGGCGATCTGCAGCCCTTCCGCTGGGCCGTCAGCCGCCTGCAGGCTCTGGAGGTGCTGGATCACTTCATCGCCACCCGCCTGGCGGGGTTCGGGCCCTTTCAGGACGCGATGGTGAGCGGCCAGCCCACCCTCTGGCATGCCCTGCTCTCCCCCTACCTCAACCTGGGCCTGCTCCATCCCCTGGAGGTGATCCGCCGGCTGGAGCAGGTGGGCCTGGAGCGGGGCGTGCCCCTGGCCGGCCTGGAGGGGGTGATCCGCCAGATCCTCGGCTGGCGCGAGTACACCCATGGCCTCTACCACTGGTTCGGGCCGGACTACACCGCCCTCAACCATTTCCAGGCGGAGGCGCCGCTGCCGGCCTGGCTTGAGCAGCTGGGGGGCAGCGGTCTGCGCTGCCTGGACACGGTGCTGGGCGAGATCAGGGCCAGTGGCTACGCCCACCACATCCAGCGGCTGATGGTGCTGGCCAACTACGGCCTGCTGGCGGGGCTGCAACCCCAGGCGCTCACGGGCTGGTTCCACGGGATGTTCATCGATGGCTTCGACTGGGTGATGCAGACCAACGTGCTGGGCATGGGGCTGTTCGCCGACGGCGGTCGGCTGGCGAGCAAGCCCTATGCCGCCAGCGGCAACTACATCCGGCGGATGAGCACCTACTGCCAAGGCTGCCGCTACGACCCGAAGCAGCGCACCGGGCCACAGGCCTGTCCGTTCAACAGCCTCTACTGGGATTTCCTGCTCCGCCATGAACCGAGCCTGCGCAGCAACCCGCGCATGGCCCTGGTGATCCGTCAGCTGGAGCGACTGGAACCCAGTGAGCGCCAGGCGATCCAGGCCACGGCCTCGGCCCATCGGGCGGAATCAGCCCGCACCATGGCGGTAACGCCTTGACAGGCCCCCCGCGGCGACGGATCCTGAACATCCACCAGATCTGGACGCATGGCCGCCGCCGACCCCACCACTAGCGCCAGCAGCGGGCTCCAGGGCGTGGACGTGCTCCTGCCGCAGACGCTGATGCGGGCGGTGGAGGGCTACCTGCAGAGCCGTCCCCAGCTGGACGCCAACCGCCTGCTGCAGACGGCCCTGGCCCAGTTCCTGGTGCAGCAGGGCCACGCCCGGCCCGAGGTGCGCGAGCTCTACCTTGATGGCCTGTTCGGCACCGGCCTGTGATGACCCTGGCGGTCCTGCCCCCTGAGGCTTACCTCTGGTTCAAGACCCTCCACATCGTGGGCGTGGTGGTGTGGTTCGCCGGGTTGTTCTATCTGGTGCGCCTGTTCATCTACCACCGCGAAGCGGAGGATCTCGAACCC
Organism: Vulcanococcus sp.; assembly: GCA_046094445.1. Classification (GTDB taxonomy): domain Bacteria; phylum Cyanobacteriota; class Cyanobacteriia; order PCC-6307; family Cyanobiaceae; genus Vulcanococcus. Next base: position 2,985 of record JBJTHL010000085.1, on the reverse strand, counting down.
GGACTGCGCAGCGCTTTCCAGGCTCAATACGGCCTGATGGAGAAGCGTCTGGCCAACATCATCACCACCCCAGGCATGGTGGTGGCGGTGAGCATGGCCGTCGGACTGCTGGTGGCCAATCCCGCCTGGCTGCATCAGGGCTGGATGCACGCCAAGCTGGCCTTCGTGGCTGGGCTGCTGGCCTATCACGCCTTCTGTTACCGGCTGATGGGGCAGCTCCAGGCCGGTTGCTGCGGCTGGAGCCCCAAGCAGTTGCGGGCCCTCAACGAGCTACCGACCCTGCTGCTGGTGATCGTGGTGATGCTGGTGGTGTTCAAGAACCAGTTCCCCACCGGCGCGGCCACCTGGTTCATCGTGGCGCTGGTGGTGTTCATGGCGGCGTCGATTCAGTTCTATGCCCGCTGGCGTCGCCTGCGGGCCGAGCGCGCAGCGGGCTGAGGGCCCATGGCGTCGGCTTTCGCCCATCCCCTGCGCCAGGTGCTGGCCGGTGTGCATGCCGGCAGTTGCCCCGGTGAGCTGAACTTTCACTGCCACACCACCTGCAGCGACGGCAGCCTCAGGCCCGAGCAACTGGGGGCCCAGGCCCTGGCCCTCGGCCTGCGCCACCTGGCGGTGACCGACCACCACAGCACCGACGCCTACGCACCGCTGCAGGCCTGGCTGGAGGCTCAGACCGCGGCAGCCCCCCCCACCCTCTGGACCGGTGTGGAAATCAGCTGCCTGCTGGAGGGTTGTCTGGTGCATGTGCTGGCCCTGGGATTTGAACGCGACCATCAGGCCCTGCAGCCCTATCGCTTGGGGCGTGCACCTGTGGGGGTGCTGCTGCAGGCCTCTGAGGTGCGTCAGCGGATCCACGCCGCCGGTGGCCTGGCCCTGTTGGCCCACCCCGGGCGCTACCGGTTGCCGTTCCAGCGCCTGATCCCGGCAGCGGCGGCCCTGGGCTTCGATGGGGCCGAGGCCTACTACGACTACGCCATGCAACCCCGCTGGCAGCCCACGCCCCTGGTGTGTGAGGCCATCGCCGCACTGCTGGAGAATCACGGTCTATTGCGAAGTTGCGGTACGGATACCCACGGTCTGGAGCTCGGCGGCCGCTAGGTTTGCGGAGATTTCGCGCTCGCTTGTCGATGGGCCTGTTCGATCGTCTCCTCGGTGGTTCGAAACCGGCCGCCGCCGCCACCGGTTCGGCCAAGCCGGCCCCCAAGGAGGAGGCCTTCTTCCTCGACGCCGACGCCTCCAGCTCGATGGGCAATGTGGCGTTCATGCGCCGCTCCAACACCATCCGGCACACCTTCCCCGGCACCGCTGACAGCCCCGGCGGCAAGGAGCTGATCGAGGAAGTGGCCTCGATGGAGTCGCGCCGGGAGATGGCGAGCCCTGGCCTCGGCGGCACCACCGAGCGCGAGGAGGAGATCAACCTCACCGGTGGCATTCCCAAGCCGGTGAAGAAGACCTTCGCGGAGCAGATGAGCAGGGCCGAGCTGGATCAGCGCATGAAGGGCTCCGCCGTGGGCGTGAACGTGCCCGGTGGCCCCGCTGCCATCAAGAAGGACACGGAGGCCGCCACCGCCGGCCAGGCTCAGCCCCAGATCACCAGCCAAAACCCCGGGAAGCCTGGCGATATCAACCCCTTCAAAGGCATGGCCAAGGAGCTCAACGGCTGAGCCAACGGCTCAGCTCTCCACCAATCCCTCCGCCTCCAGGACCAGCTGGCGCAGCCGCTCCAGCTGGTCCTCTCTGGCATGGGCCCACAGACCGCGGTGATGGGCCTCGAGCAGGCGTTCGGCCATGTCCCGCAGGGCCCATGGGTTGTGGCACCGCAAGAAGGCCTGCACACCGGGTTCCGCCAGCCACTGGTCGTGAATGGCGCCGTAACTCCAGTCCGGCACGCGGCCGGTGCTGGCGTCGTAGGCGAACAGATAATCGAGGCTCGCCGCCAGCTCGAAGCCGCCCTTGTAGCCATGCTGCTGCATCCCTTCGAGCCAGCGGGGGTTCAGCAACCTGGAGCGCAGCACCTTGTCGAGTTCCCGCTCCAGCCGGTGCATGCGCGGCCGCTGCGCCCGGGCGTGATCGCCGAACCACAGCTGGGGTGCCGTGCCGCGCACCGCCTCCACCGCAGCGCTGAGCCCCCCCTGGAACTGGTAGTAATCGTCTGAGTCGAGCAGATCATGCTCGCGGTTGTCCTGGTTGTGCAGCACCACCTGCACCTGCCGCAGGCGCTGCTCCAGGCCGGCCCGATCCGCCGCCGGCTGGAGGCGACCGCCCTGGCCATCGGCACCCCCCAGCCCCTCGTAGCGCCAGCCGCTCCAGTTGAGGTAGGCCTGCCCCAGATCGCTGCGCTGCTCCCAGTCGCCGCTGTCGATCAGCCCCTGCAGGCCGGCCCCGTAGGCCCCCGGTGCAGACCCATACACCCGGTAGGCATGACCGTCGCGGGCGGCGGTGGCTGCCAACGGATTGTCGTGCTCCCCTTCCTCGCAGGCGGAGGCCACCAGGGCTGTGGCCCGGTTCATCCAGGCCACCAGCTGGGGGAAGGCATCGCGGAACAAGCCGGAGATCCGCAGGGTCACATCCACCCGCGGCCGCCCCAGCTGTGCCAGCGGGATCAGCTCCAGATCCAGCAACCGGCGGCTGGGGCCATCCCAGACCGGTCGCACCCCCAGCAGCGCCAGGGCCTGGGCAATGTCCTCACCGCCGTTGCGCATCGTGCTGGTGCCCCACACCGACAACGCCAGGTGCCGCAGAGGCTCCCCCTCCTGCTGCAGGTGCAGATCCAGCAGCAGCTCAGCACTGCGCCGCCCCAGATCCCAGGCGGCCTCGGTCGGCAGCCCCCGCAGATCCACGCTGTAGAAATTACGGCCGGTGGGCAGCAGATCGGGCCGTCCGCGGGTGGGAGCACCGGAGGGTCCGGCGGCGATCCGGCCGCCGGCGGTGGCGGTGAGGAAGGCCTCGCGCTCGGCGTCGCCGCAGCGCAGCAGGTTGGGGAGC
>JBJTHL010000084.1:0-3775 GCA_046094445.1 Vulcanococcus sp. | reverse complement strand
GCGCAGGTGCGCCTGCAGCAGCTGCGCCTGCGCCGCGGCGACAGCGCACTCACCCTGGCGGGCACGCTCTGGCCGCGGCTGGCCCTGCGCAGCCAGGCGATGCAGCTGGGCCCCCAGCTGCTGCGGCCCCTGCAGCCCCTGCTGGGGCGCACCCCACGGCTGCAGGCGGATCTGCAGGTTGCCGGGTCCTTCGCGGAACCCCAGGTGCTGGCCACGGTGCGGCAGCCCGCCAACCCCCTGTTCGGCCCCGTGGCGGCTGCCCTGCGCTGGCGGCCGGGGCTGCTGCGGCTCGAGCGGTTCACGGCACCGGCGCTCACGGCCTCCGGCCAGCTGCCCTTGCCGGCGGGGCGGGGCGGTGGCTTGCAGGCGGGCCCTTTGCAGCTGGATGTGGATCTGCGCGGCTATCCCCTGGCCCGTCTGAGCCCGCTGATCGCCTCACCCCTGCGCGGTGAGCTGGATGCCTGGGGACGCCTCCAGGGCCCTTTGCAGGCCCTGCGCCCCGATCTGCGCCTGCTGGTGCGGGACCCGGGGGTGGGGCCCCTGCAGCTGGCGGAACGCTGGCAGGGATCCCTGCAGGGCAGCGATCTGGAGCTGCAACCCCTTGCCCCGGCGCCCCCCGGCCAGCTCCAGGCCCGCCTCGATCGCCGTTGGCTCCCGGCGGAGATCCGCCTGCAGCGGTCCGGCGGCCTCCTGGAGCTGGTGGGCGATCCAAGGGCCTACCGCTGGCGGGCCCAGGGTCTGCCCCTGGCGGGGCTGGGTCTGCGGCTGGGACCGCGGGGGGGCTGGCAGCCGCTGCGGGGGCTGCTGTCCGGCCAGGGGCAGCTGGCGTTGCAGCCCCTGGCGATACGCGGCCGGGCTGCCGTGCAGCAGCCGCAACTGCTGGGCGTGCTGGGCAGCAGCCTCCAGGCCGCGGGCTGGTGGCGTGAGCGCCGCTTCGGCCTCGATGGCCGTTGGCTGTCGCCCCGCAGCGGTGGTGCCGTGGCGATCCGCCTGAGGGGCCAGCAGGGGGCAGACCTCTGGACCCGCTTTGAAGGCCGCAACCTCCAGGCCTCTCTGTTGCAGGAGCTCCTGCAGGCCTGGCGCCAGTGGCGCGGCGCGCCCGCCCCAGTGAGCGGCCAGGCGGCGGATCTTGGAGCGGTCGCGATCAGCAGTCTTCAGGACCTTGGGCTCGATGCCCAACTGACGGCCCTGGCTCGGGCGCGGGCACAGCTGAGCCGCCAGGCCGCCGCCAGCCGTGTGGCCGGCACCGAACGCCATGACCCCGCTGATCTACAGGGCCGTCTGGACGCCGATCTCACCCTGGTGGGAGCCCGCCCCGATCGCCTCGCGATTGATCTCGACGCCCGCGGCCAGCTCTGGTGGCGCGGCCAGGGTGTGGATCAGCCCCTCAGCGCCGAACCGTTCACCGTGCGGCTGCAGGGGCCCCTCTGGCTGGGGCGCGGCGGCTTCAACGTCCAGAACATTCCGCTGGCGTTGCTGGCCCTGCTCACCCCGGTGCCGGAGGGCCTGCGCGGCAGCCTCACCGCCAAGGGGCGCTACGGCCTGCTGCGGGATGGGCCCCAGATCGACGCCGCCCTCAGCTTGCAGCAGGCCAGCCTGCGGCAGGAGCCACTGGTTCTGGAGCGCGGTCAACTGGCCCTGAACCCCGCCGGCCTGGAGGTGGATCTGGCCCTGCGGGGCGGCCAGGCGGCCCACCCCGTGGAGCTGCGCGGCCGCATCCCGTTGCAGGCAACGGATCCCGGGTTGGAGCTGCGCCTGGCCAGTCGCGGCGATGGCCTGCGCTTTCTCACCGCTCTGGCGGGTCCGGAGCTGCAGTGGCAGCAGGGCAGCGCCGATCTGCAACTGCTCGTGCGCGGCTCGCTGGCGGAACCGCTGGCCAATGGCTTCCTGCGCCTGCGGGAGGGCGTGCTGCAGCTCGCTGGACAGACCGTGCGCGAGCTGGAGGCCACGCTGCTGTTTGATTTCCGCGAGCTGGAGTTGCAGCAGCTCACGGCGCGGGTGGGTCCGCAGGGCCGGCTGGAGGGCAGCGGTCAGCTGGCTTTGCTGCAGCCGGCCAGCGAGGTGCCGCGGCTGTTGCGACTCCGGCTGCATCAGGCCCCCTTCAGCCTGCCCCGCCTGCGTGGTCAGGCCGATGGCGAGCTGCTGGTGGCCGGCTCTCTGCGGCAGCCGGAGCTGGGGGGGGAACTGCGTCTGAGCCGCGGTGTGCTCAATGTGCAGCCCGGCCAGCTGGCCACTGAGGCGCAACCCGACCAGCCGCGTACCCCACGCCAGTTGCTGGAGGAGGGCTGGGATTTCCGCCAGCCTCTGGTGGTGATGGGCCAGCAGCTGGAGAGCAATGCCAGCCGCGATCTGCGCTCAGCCCTTCCCCGGCTGGGTGCGCTGCGGTTCAACGGCTTGCGGCTGCGGCTGGGGCCCGACCTGCGGGTGAGCGTGCCCAACGTGCTGAACTTCAACACCGCCGGCCTGCTCACCCTCAACGGGCCCTTCGACCCCTCGATCCGGGCCAGCGGTGTGGTGCGGCTGCTTCAGGGCCGCCTGGGGTTGTTCACCACCACCTTCAGCCTCGATCCCGACGCCCCCAACGTGGCGGTGTTCACCCCCAGCCTCGGCCTGATCCCCTATCTGGATGTCGCCCTGCGCACCCGCGTGTCCGACAGCCTGCCCACCGGCACCAACGACCGCACCACCCTTGATAACTGGGCCGCCGCCACCGCCTTCAGCGCCAACGATCAACTGCGGCTCGTGAAGGTGCGCCTGCAGGCCAGCGGCCCGGCCGACCGCCTGGCCGAGAACCTACGCCTGAGCAGCTCCCCGCCCCTGCCGCCGGAGCGGTTGGTGGCGCTGATCGGCGGCAATTCCCTCGTGGGCCTGGTGGGCGGCAACGCCGGCGCCGCCCTGGCCACGGTGCTGGGGCAGTCGCTGCTGTCGCCGGTGGTGGGCGGTCTCAGCGATGCCTTCGGCCAGCGCCTCAGCTTCGCCCTGTATCCCACCTATGTGGCCCCCGCGGAAGCGGTTCCGGGCGAAAACCAATCCCGCCGTCTGCCCTCCCAGCTGGTGCTGGGCTCGGAGATCGGCCTGGATGTGAGTGAGCGCTTCAATTTTTCCGTGCTCGCCGCCCCCAACCGCAGCGATATCCCTCCCCAGTTCACCCTGCGCTACCAGGCCAGCGACCGCCTCGGGGTGCAGACCTCCATCGACACCGAAGGCCGCTGGCAAAGCCAGTTGCAACTGTTCTTCCGCTTCTGAACCGCTCGGCTCACCCGCGCGCCCTTCTGCCGCAACCTCCTCGCCATGGCGAATCCCTGGGTTGCAGGGGCGTTGCTGCTTCAGGATCGGAGCGCGGCGGGGTGAACGATGGGCCAGCTGATCGGGATCGATCTTGGGGGCACCGCCATCAAGCTGGGGCGCTTCGATCAGCAGGGTGGCCTGCTGGCGGAGCTGCAGGTGCCCACCCCGCAGCCGGCCATGCCTGGGGCCGTGGCCGTGGCCCTGGCCGACGCCGTGCAGCAGCTCGACCCCGCCCATGAGGCGGCGGTGGTGGGGATCGGTTTGCCGGGGCCCATGGATGCGGCCGGGCGGATGGCGCGGGTGTGCATCAATCTTCCGGGTTGGGAGCAGGTGCCGCTGGCGGATTGGCTGGAACCGCAGCTGGAGCGCCGCGTCACCCTGGTGAACGATGGCAACGCTGCGCTGGTGGGAGAGGCCTGGCTGGGGGCTGCCCGCGGCTATCGGGATGTGCTGCTGCTCACCCTCGGTACGGGGGTGGGGGGCGGTG
>JBJTHL010000083.1:0-4250 GCA_046094445.1 Vulcanococcus sp. | reverse complement strand
CGATGTGGTGGCGGCTCAAGACATGGGCGCCGCCGGCCTCACCTGCAGCTGCTCGGAGATGGCCGCCAAGGGGGGCCTGGGCATCGAGCTGGATCTCGATCGCGTGCCCGCCCGCGAGGCCGGCATGACCCCCTACGAGTTCCTGCTCAGCGAATCCCAGGAGCGGATGCTGTTCGTGGTGAAGCCCGGCCGCGAGCAAGCCCTGATGGAGCGCTTCACCCGCTGGGGCCTGCAGGCCGCCGTGGTGGGTCGCGTGCTGGAAGCCAACATCGTGCGCGTGCTCCAGAACGGTGCGGTGGCGGCCGAGGTGCCCGCGAGCGCCCTGGCGGACGACACGCCGATCAATCACCACGAGCTGATCAGCGAACCCCCGGCCGAGATCCAGGCCCACTGGCGCTGGAGCGAAGCCGAGCTCCCCGCTGCCGGCCCCCTCGGCATCACCCCGGCCGCCGGCCCCCGGGCCGGCCAACCCACCAGCTGGAACGAGGCCCTGCTGGAGCTGCTCGATGACCCCACCATCGCCTCCAAGCGCTGGGTGTACCGCCAGTACGACCACCAGGTGCAGGCCAACACCGTGGTGCCCCCCGGCGGCGCCGATGCCGCCGTGGTGCGCCTGCGCCCCCAGCAGGGCGAGGGCTCCCTGGCGCCAGCCAACCGCGGCGTGGCGGCGGTGGTCGATTGCCCGAACCGCTGGGTGGCCCTCGACCCCGAGCGCGGCGGCATGGCCGCGGTGGCCGAGGCCGCCCGCAACATCAGCTGCGTGGGCGCCGAACCCCTGGCCGTGACGGACAACCTCAACTTCCCCTCCCCCGAAACCCCCACCGGCTACTGGCAGCTGGCGATGGCCTGCCGCGGCCTCTCGGCCGCCTGTTCAGCGCTCGATACGCCCGTCACCGGCGGCAACGTGTCCCTCTACAACGAAACCCGCCTGCCCGACGGCCGCATGCAGCCGATCCACCCCACGCCGGTGGTGGGCATGGTGGGCCTGGTGCATGACCTGGCCCAGGTGCGCGGCCAGGCCTGGCGCGAAGCCGGCGATGTGATCTGGCTGCTGGGGGCGCCGCTGGAGGCGGGTGAGGCTCCCGCCGATCCGCGCCTGGGCCTGGCCGGCAGCAGCTATCTGGAGCGGGTGCATGGAGCCGTCACGGGGCGCCCGCCGGAGATCGATCTGGTGCTGGAGCGCGCCGTTCAGGGCTTCCTGCGCCAGGCGATTGCCGCCGGCCTGGTGCGCTCCGCCCACGACCTCAGCGATGGCGGCCTGGCCGTGGCCGCGGCGGAATGCTGCATGGCAACCGCCTCTGGTCACGCCTCTGCTCCCGCCGCCACCGGTCCCGCCGCCTCCGCTTCCAGCAAGCCCCTCGGTGCCCATCTGGAGATCCCTGCCGGCGCCGCCCGCCTCGATCGCCTGCTGTTCGCGGAGGGTGGTGCCCGCATCCTGGTGAGCGTGGCGCCGGTCCACACGGCCGCCTGGCAGGAGGCCCTGGATCAGGCCGGCGTGCCCGCCCAGTGCCTTGGGGTGGTGGAGGACGGCAGCAGCGATGCCGCCAGCCTCAGCATCAGCCAGGCTGGAACCAGCCTGCTGCAGCTGCCGGTGGCCCAGATGGCCGAACGCTTCGAGCAGGCCATCCCCCGCCGGATGGGCGTCGATCTGCCCCCCACCGCCTGAGCGGTGGGCCCCGGTCAGCCATTCAGCCCTGAGGCACAATGTTGAAGCAAATCCAAAGGTGGGGACCTGCTGTGATCGAGCTGCAGTCCGGCGTTCATCCCACCCCCGAGTTCGCCCAGCAGCCCGAACGGCCCGATAAGCCCGAGGAGGCCTGCGGTGTGTTCGCCGTGCTGGCGGTGGACCAGCCGGTGGCCAACCTCACCTACTTCGGTCTCTACGCCCTGCAGCACCGCGGCCAGGAATCGGCCGGCATCGCCGTGTTCGATGTGGAGGCCGATGCCGCCGCCGGCAGCACCCGCCAGCTGGTGCGCCTGCACAAGGACATGGGCCTGGTGAGTCAGGTGTTCGATCAGGCGGTGCTGGAGCGCCTGTCGGGCCACCTGGCCATCGGCCACAACCGCTACTCCACCACCGGCAGCAGCAAGGCCTGCAACGCCCAACCGGTGGTGCTCAACACCCGCCTCGGCCCCTTCGCCTTCGCCCACAACGGCAACCTGGTGAATGCTGGTGAGCTGCGCCAGGCCATCGCCGGCGGCACACCGGAGGCGGAGTTCACCTCCACCACCGATTCCGAGCTGATCGCCTTCGCCATTCAGCAGGCGGTGAACGGCGGCCAGGGCTGGGATGTGGCGATCCGCGAGGCGGCCGGCCGCTGCCGCGGGGCCTTCAGCCTGGTGATCGGCACCCCTGAGGGTCTGTTCGCCCTGCGCGATGGCCACGGCATCCGGCCGCTGGTGTTCGGCCACATGGGCGAGCGCGCCGAAGCCCAGTGGGTGGTGAGCAGCGAAACCTGCGGGCTCGACATCATCGGTGCCAGCTACGACGGCGATGTGGAGCCCGGCGAGATCCTCCACTTCCGCCTCGGCGATGCCGAGCCCAGCCGCAGCCGCTGGATCAGCGAACCGCCCCGGCTGTGCGTGTTCGAGATGATCTACTTCGCCCGACCGGACAGCCGGTTCTTCGGCGAATCGCTCTACAGCTACCGCGTGCGCATCGGTGAGGCCCTGGCCCGTGAAACCCCCGTGGAGGCCGACATCGTGATCGGCGTGCCCGATTCCGGCATCCCGGCGGCGATCGGCTACTCCCAGCTCAGCGGCATCCCCTTCGGCGATGGCCTGATCAAGAACCGCTACGTGGGCCGCACCTTCATCCAGCCCACCCAGGCCATGCGCGAGGCCGGCATCCGCGTGAAGCTCAACCCCCTGCCCGATGTGCTGGCCGGCAAGCGGGTGGTGGTGATCGACGACTCGATCGTGCGCGGCACCACCAGCCGCAAGCTGGTGGCGGCGATCCGCGACGCCGGTGCCACCGAGGTGCACATGCGCATCAGCTCGCCGCCGGTCACCCACCCCTGCTTCTACGGCATCGACACCGACACCCAGGACCAGCTGATCGCCGCCCGCCTCACCCTCGAGGAGATCGCCGCGCACCTGGGCGTGGATTCGCTCGCCTACCTCAGCAAGCAGGGCATGGTGGATGCGGCCCAGTCGCACTCCGGCCACTTCTGCACCGCCTGCTTCGACGGCGCCTATCCCATCGCGATGGATGAAGCGGTGAGCAGCAGCAAGCTGATGCTGGAACCCGCCGGTATCGCCGCCACCGTCTGATCGGCTTCAGCACTCACACCGGCGCTTCGCTGCCCTGGGCTTCGTGCACCACGCTGCCGCCGAGGCCGAAGGCGCTGTGCACCGCCTGCAGGGCCTGCACCCCATCGGCTTCCGGCACCACGCAGCTGGTGCGGATCTCGCTGGTGGCGATCATCTCGATGTTGATGCCCGCTGCGGCCAGGGCGCGGAACATGCGGGCCGCCGTGCCGGCCGTGCACGGCATCCCGGCCCCCACGGCGCTCACCCGGGCGATGGCCATGCCCTCGTCGAAGCGGGCGCCGGGCCATTGCAGCAGCAGCGGCTGCAGGGCCGTGCGGGCCCGCTCCAGGTCGTCGCGCTTGAGGCAGAAGCCCATGTCGCGGCTGAGGTGCTCGCCGCTGCCGTGGGTGCGCTCCGATTGCACGATCGCATCGAGGCTGATGGCTGCATCCGCCAGCGCCCGGCACACGGCCGCGGCGGTGCCCGGCTTGTCCGGGATGTGGCGCACGGCCACCTGGGCCTGATCGCGGTCGAGCGCCACACCGCGCACCTCCGGAGCACCGGCGCCGGCCGGCGCCGGGTTGTGCTGCAGCTGGCGCTCGCTCAGCTCGAAGCAGCCGGCCGCGGCCTGCAGGGCCTTGGCCCCCTGGTGGCCGGCCACCAGGCAGCTCACCTTCACCTCGCTGGTGGCGATCAGGCGCAGGTTCACCCCCTGCTTGGCCAGGGTGTCGAACAGGCGGGCGGCCACCCCCGGGCGGCCCATGATCCCCGCTCCGCTCACGCTCAGCTTGGCCATGCCGGCCTCCGTGCTCAGGGTGGCCCCAGCGGCCGCCGCCCCCATGCCGGCCAGCACCTCGCGGCACACCAGCTGGGCCCGATCCAGCTGTGCTTCCGCCACCGTGAAGGCGATGTCGTTGGTGAAGGCGCAGGCACTGCCGCTGCACTGGCCTTCCGCTTCATGGGTGGCCTGCACGATCAGGTCCACGCTCAGGCCGGCG
>JBJTHL010000082.1:0-14310 GCA_046094445.1 Vulcanococcus sp. | reverse complement strand
CCGCTCCATAACCACAGCGATTACAGCCTGCTGGACGGGGCCAGTCAGCTGCCGGCGATGGTGAAGCGGGCCGAGCAGCTGGGCATGCCGGCCCTGGCGCTCACCGATCACGGTGTGATGTACGGCGCGATCGAGCTGCTGAAGCTGTGCAAGGGCACGGCGGTGAAGCCGATCATCGGCAACGAGATGTATGTGATCAACGGCGCCCTCGATGATCCCAATCCGCCCAAGAAAGAGCGCCGCTACCACCTGGTGGTGTTGGCCAAGAACGCTGTTGGGTATCGCAACCTGGTGAAACTCACCAGCATCAGCCATCTGCGCGGGATGCGCGGGCGGGGCATCTTCGCCCGCGCCTGTATCGATAAGCCCACCCTGCAGCAGTACAGCGAGGGGTTGATCATCGCCACCGCCTGCCTCGGCGGTGAAGTGGCCCAGGCCATCCTGCGTAACCGCCCCGATGTGGCCCGCGACGTGGCTCGCTGGTACCAGGGTGTGTTCGGCGACGACTACTACCTGGAGATCCAGGACCACGGCTCCCCGGAAGACCGGATCGTGAATGTGGAGATGGTGCGGATCGCCCGCGAACTGGGCATCCCGCTGATTGCCACCAACGACGCCCACTACCTCACTGCCAACGACGCCGAGGCCCACGACGCCCTGCTCTGTGTGCTCACCGGCAAGCTCGTCACCGATGAGAAGCGCTTGCGCTATACCGGCACTGAATACATCAAGAGCGAACAGGAGATGCTGGGCCTGTTCGCGGATCACCTCGAGCCGGAGGTGGTAGCCGAAGCGGTGGCCAACACGGCCCTGGTGGCTGAGAAGGTCGAGGATTACGACATCCTCGGGCGTTATCAAATGCCCAATTTCCCGATTCCCGAGGGTCACACACCGGTCACCTACCTGCGCGAGGTGAGCGAGCAGGGTCTGCGGGAGCGGCTTGGCCTGGCGGCAGGTGCTGGGTTTGAGCCGCTCTACGGCGAGCGGCTCACTTTCGAGCTGCAGGTGATGGAACAGATGGGCTTTCCCACATACTTCCTGGTGGTGTGGGACTACATCCGCTTCGCCCGCGAGAACGGGATCCCCGTGGGCCCCGGCCGGGGATCGGCCGCCGGGTCCCTGGTGGCCTATGCCCTCGGGATCACCAACATCGACCCGGTGACCAACGGGCTGCTGTTCGAGCGCTTCCTCAACCCAGCGCGCAAGTCGATGCCGGACATCGACACCGACTTCTGCATCGAGCGCCGCGGTGAGGTGATCGACTATGTGACCCGCCGCTACGGCGAGGACAAGGTGGCCCAGATCATCACCTTCAACCGCATGACCTCGAAGGCGGTGCTCAAGGATGTGGCCCGCGTGCTCGACATCCCCTATGGCGACGCCGATCGCCTGGCCAAGCTGATACCGGTTGTGCGGGGCAAGCCCGCCAAACTCAAGGAGATGATCGGCGACGAATCGCCGGCCCCCGAGTTTCGCGAGAAGTATCAAAGCGATGCGGCGGTGAAGCGCTGGGTCGACATGGCGATGCGCATTGAGGGCACCAACAAGACCTTTGGCGTGCATGCTGCCGGCGTGGTGATCGCGGCCGACCCCCTCGATCAGGTGGTGCCGTTGCAGCGCAACAACGACGGCCAGGTGATCACCCAGTACTTCATGGAAGACGTGGAGTCGATGGGGCTGTTGAAGATGGACTTCCTCGGCCTCAAGAACCTCACGATGATCGATAAGACCATCGATCTGGTGCAGCAGAGCACCGGCGAGACGGTGGATCCCGACGCCCTGCCTCTCGATGATCCTGGCACCTACGGGCTGCTGGCCCGCGGGGATCTTGAGGGCATCTTCCAGCTGGAATCCAGCGGCATGCGCCAGATCGTCCGCGATCTCAAGCCCTCCTCCCTGGAGGATATCTCCTCGATCCTGGCGCTCTACCGGCCGGGTCCCCTCGATGCCGGTCTGATTCCCAAGTTCATCAACCGCAAGCACGGCCGCGAGGCCATCGATTTCGCCGACGCCAAGTTGGAGCCGATCCTGCGGGAAACCTACGGAATCATGGTGTATCAGGAGCAGATCATGCGCATCGCTCAGGACTTGGCGGGCTACTCCCTCGGCGAGGCGGACCTGCTACGGCGCGCGATGGGTAAGAAGCAGAAGAGTGAGATGGAGAAGCACCAGAGTGTGTTCGTGAAGGGGGCCACTGAACGGGGAGTCGACCCCAGCATCGCCGAAGCTCTGTTCGAGCAGATGGTGCTGTTCGCTGAATACTGCTTCAACAAGAGCCACTCCACCGCCTATGGCGCGGTGACCTACCAAACCGCCTACCTCAAGGCCCACTACCCAGTGGCCTACATGGCGGCGCTGCTCACGGTGAATGCCGGCACCACCGACAAGGTGCAGCGCTACATCGCCAACTGCAATGCCATGGGCATCGAGGTGATGCCGCCCGATGTGAACGCCTCCGGGATCGACTTCACTCCCGTGGGGGATCGCATTCTGTTCGGCCTCTCGGCGGTGCGCAATCTCGGCGATGGGGCGATCCGCGCCCTGATCGAAGCCCGCAGCAGTGATGGTCCGTTCCGCTCCCTGGCCGACCTCTGCGATCGTCTGCCCGGCACCACCCTCAATCGCCGTGGTCTGGAATCGCTGATCCACTGCGGTGCCCTGGATGCCCTGGAACCCAGCGCCAACCGCGCCCAGCTGATGGCCGATCTCGATCTGATCGCCGACTGGGCCGCCTCCCGCGCCCGCGACCGCGCCAGCGGCCAGGGCAACCTGTTCGATCTTCTCGGCGGCTCCAGCGCTGCCGCGCCTGCAGATGCCGGTGGCGACAGCGATCTCAGCACGGCCCCCAAGGCGGCGCCGGTGGCCGATTACCCGCCCACTGAAAAGCTCAGGCTGGAGAAGGAGCTGGTGGGTTTTTACCTCTCGGATCACCCGCTCAAGCAGCTCACCCGGCCCCTGCAGCTGCTCTCACCCCTGGGCCTCGGCAGCCTGGAGGAGCAGGCCGATAAGGCCCGCGTCAGCGTGGTGGCGATGGTGTCCGGCCTGCGGCCGGTGACCACCCGCAAGGGCGATCGGATGGCGGTGCTCCAACTCGAGGACCTCAGCGGCAGCTGTGAGGCGGTGGTGTTTCCCAAGACCTACGCCCGCCTGGCCGATCACCTGATGGTGGATGCCCGCCTGCTGGTGTGGGCCTCGGTGGACCGCCGTGATGAGCAGGTGCAGTTGATCGTGGATGACTGCCGCGTGATCGATGACCTGCGGTTGCTGATGGTGGAGCTGGAGGCGGAGGAGGCGAGCGACATCGCCGTGCAGCACAAGCTGCGCGAATGCCTGAATCAGCACCGCAGCGAGCGTGATGAAGCCGGCGTGCGTGTGCCGGTGCTGGCTCTGGTGCGCCACCACGGTCAGATCCGCTACGTGCGGCTGGGCCATCAGTTCTGTGTGAAGGACAGCGAGGCCGCCCTCGGCACACTGACGGCCCAGGCGTTCCGCGCCAGGCTCAGCTCGCCGCTGGTGGCCGCTTGAACGCTCCGCGCAGCCGCCCCACGTTCTTGCCGATCTGTTCCAGCCCCAGCCGTGTGCCTGGGGCGTCCTCCCAGCTGGCGGACAACACGCCGTAACTCAGCCCCAACACCCCCAGCAGGAAAAAGCCCCCGGAGGTCAGCAACGTGACGACCGGGGGAATCTCCAGCAGACCTCGGCTCACCACCAGATAGCTGAGGATGAAGCTGGCCATGCCCAGGACGGTCGGAATCCCGGTGGCAACGGCGATCCGCCGGGCCATGCGGTTCGCCACCGCCGGGGGAATCGACTGCTGTCCGCGCGAGGCCGCTGCAGAACGGGTGGTGGGGGGCTTGGGTGTGGGGGCGATGCCGCCGCCGGAGCGGGAGCTGCTCCCGGTTTTTCCCTTGCCCGCCATCTCAGCCGCGGATGCCCAGTTTTTGGATCAGCGCGGTGTAGCGGGTTTCGCTGTTGCTGCGCAGATAGCTCAGCAGGCGCTTGCGCCGGCCGATCATCTTCAGCAGCCCCTGGCGGGAGGAGAAGTCGTGGATGTTGTTCTGCAGGTGCCCGCTCAGCTTGCTGATGCGCTCGCTCAGCATCGCCACCTGAACTTCCACGGAACCGGTGTCGGTGCCGTGGGTCTGATGGGTGTTGATCAGTTCCTGCTTCTTGATGGTGTCGAGCGACATGCGCGGCGTCGGGCCCTGACGGAGCAAACAACCAACTTACCGTCCCGTGGTCACCGGCCGCCTCAGGCGGCCTGCAGGTCCGCCAGCCAGCGCAGGCTGGCCCGCAGCCAGGCTTCGCCGTCGTCGTCCGCCGGCGCTCCGGCGGCGCTCACCGCCCGCAGGGCTCGGTTGATCTCCAGCTCCTCGTACCCGAGGGCCGCCAGCGTCAGCCGCAGCTCCTGGTGCACCCCCTCCGGCGGCAGCGGCGCCTGCGCGGTGGCCGCATCCTCCACAACGGTGCCAGCCTCGCCGTAGCGCTCCTGCAGGCGGCTGCGCAGTTCCACCGCCAGGCGTTCCGCCGTGCGTTTGCCCACCCCCGGTGCCCGGGTGAGCAGGCGCAGATCGGCCTGCACGATTGCCCGCACCAGCTCCGCCGGCTCCAGGCTGCCCATCAGCCCCAGGGCCATCTGAGGCCCCACGCCGCTCACCGCCACCAGATCCCGGAACAGGTCGCGATCCCGCCGTGCCGCAAAGCCGTAGAGGCTCCAGCTGTCCTCCCGCACCACCTGATGCACGTGCAGGCTGAGGCTGTGGCCGTCGGCGGGCAGCCGCTCCCAGTGGCGGCGATCGATCTGCACCTCGTAGCCCACGCCGCCGCACACCAGCAGCAGGCCGCAGCGTGTCTGCTGCTGCCAGCGATCGGCGAGTTGCCCTTGCAGCCAGCCGATCATGGGGTCACGTGATGTGCTCCCCATGCTGCCCGGTCCCACAACCCCTGCCGTTGCTGCCGTACCCGTCCGCCGGCCGCGTTGGCTGGCGCTGCTGCTGGCCGTGATCCTCAGCCTCGGGCTGGCGGCCTGCGGCGGTGTCGGTCAGCCCTCCCAGAAGGTGCTGCTGGCGGCGCTGGGGTTGCAGATCGAGCTCACCCAGCGCTCGATCGCCACCGCCCTCGGTCTGCCAGCTCAGGGGGAGCCGCTGGTGAGCCGCGTGCGGGTGGAATCCCAGCAGGGTTTGAGCATCGGCAGCGCCAAGGGGCTACACCTCACCGGCCGCTTCGATTGGCGCCTGCCGGGCGATCCGATCCGGGTCGATAGCCCGTTCGATCTCTATCTGCAGCGCGGTGAGCGAGGCCAGAGCTGGCGCCTGGCCCGGCCCGCCGGCAGTGTGGATGGCACCAATCAGGACTGGTTCATCGATCCGCTGCCGCTGCCTGGGGAGCACGCCTGAGGCTAAGCAGCGTGGCCGCCAGCACCAGGCCTGCCGCCAGGGCTGTGTCCGGATCGAGGGGCTCCCGGAACAACCACCACCCCCACAGGGCCGCCAGCGGCACTTGCCCGTAGCTCATGGCGGTGGCCCGGCCCGCCGGCAGGCCCAGCAGCCCCTTGGTGATGCCGATCTGCCCGAGCTGGGTGAACAGGCCCACCCCCACCAGGGCCAGGGCCTGCGCCGGGCTTGGCCAGACCGGCTGCAGCACCACCGCCGGCAGAGTGAGCACCAGGCCCACCAGCGGGAAATAGAACACAATCACCAGCGGGTGTTCGCTGCGGCCCAGGGCCCGCACGCTCACATAGGCGCAGGCTGAGAGCAGCGCTCCCGCGATCGCCAGCACGATGCCGCTCACCGGTAGCGCCGGCCCGCCGCGGCCCAGCAGACCGCTCAGCTCCTGCGGGCTGCAGAGCACCACCACCGCCAGCAGCCCCAGCAGCGCCGCCAGCACCATCCGCCCCCCAATCCGCTCCCGCAGCAGCAGCCAGGCCAGCAGGGCGGTGAAGGTGGGCTGCAGATACTGCAGCACCGTGGCCGGTGCCAGGGGCAGCCGGGCCAGGGCTGCGAACACGCACAGCAGGGCGGCGGTGCCGATCACGCCACGGAGCACCAACAGGCC
Source organism: Vulcanococcus sp. (assembly GCA_046094445.1). GTDB lineage: Bacteria > Cyanobacteriota > Cyanobacteriia > PCC-6307 > Cyanobiaceae > Vulcanococcus. The sequence continues at coordinate 8,256 of JBJTHL010000082.1, read as the reverse complement.
GCGCCGCTGGCCCCAGGGGTTGAGGCCGGCCTGACGCAGCATCAGCAGGCTCAGCACCAGGCTCACCGCCGAGCGGGCCAGTACCACTTCCGCCACGGGCAGCGCCCCGCCGATGGCCTTCACGCAGGCCCCCATCAGGCTGAAGCTGAGGGCGCTGGAGAGCATCCAGGCGGCGGCACGGCCCTCGTGGAGACGCCATGGACCCCAGAGTCGTTCCGCCATGGCCATGCCCCTCAGCTCTCCTTCTGAATCTCCACGGCCGTGGGGTAGGGGATCTCGATGCCTTCTGCGGCAAAGCAGCGCAACAGATCGCGGTTGAGGCGATCGATGCCGTCCTTGAAGGTGGAAAAGCTGTCGTGGGCGGCGATGACCCGGACGCTGTAGTCGTAGCTGAACTCTGCGATGGCCATCAGCCGGCACGACTGCAGTACCAGCTCGGGGTCCTGCTCCACCACCCCCTTGATCAGGGCCGGCAGCCGTTCCAGCTGTTCGGCGCTGGTGGCGTAGCTCACGCCGATCGTGCGCTGCGAGAGCCGCACCTGCTCCACCAGCTCCGTGAGCCGCAACAGCAGCCGTTCGCGCAGCTCCAGCACCGCGGGCCACGCGCTCAGCTCCACCAGCCCATGGCAGATCAGGGTGAAGGCGGCCACGTCGTCCTGGCGCAGGCTCACCAGCGGCTGCTTCAGCAGGGCCATCGCCGTGAGTCTGCGCCGCACCAGCTGCAGCAGATCGCTCTGCTGCTCGGGACTGAACCCATGGGGCACGTTCAGCTCCAGCGACAGCGATTGCAGGCTCGAGGGCCCGCCCCGCACCGGACGGCGCGTGAAGTTCACGATCGTCTCGTCATCGGCGATGGCATTGGGGATCGTCACCCGGCTGTCGAGGGTCTCCAGCTCCAGGGAGCGCAGGCCGATGCGGGTCACGAAGCCGAGGTTGTCGCCGATCCGGCAGAACTCCCCCACCCGCACGGGGCGGTCGGTCTGGATCGAGAGGCCGGCGAACAGGTTGCCCAGCAGCTTCGAGGCCCCCAGACCGATCGCCAGGCCGGGCACCGCTGAGAAGGCGAGCACGGTGGTGGAGGGGAGGCCGAGCACGATCAGCAGCCGGTAGATCAGCACCAGCGCCATCAGGCCCCCCAGAACCCGGCACACCGGCATCACCAGGTTGCTCACCCGCCGCAGTTGCAGCTCCGAACCGCCGCCGCGTAGCCGCACCAGCCATTCCGCCAGGGAGCGGCCCAACGCCTCGAACAGGAAGAACACCAGGGCGCTGGCGGCCAGGAAGTAGCAGACGAAGAACAGATAGGTGACCACCACCAGCAGCGTGCCGGTGAAGTTCACCAGGTCGTCGATCACCAGGTCGCACAACCCGGTGAGCGGCAGCACCGGCAGCACCAGCAGCACCCGGAACCAGGCCAGGTTGTCCTGCTGCCAGCTGCGGCTCGGGCTGAGGGCCTGCGGCTGGCTGTAGCGGTAGGTGCGCAACAGCCGGCGGAACAGCAGCAGCAGCCCCCAGCCGTAGAGCAGCAGCGCCCCAGCGGCCAGCAGCAGCTGCAGCAGCGTCTGGCCCGCCAGGGGGATTTCCAGGAGTTGCCGCAACGCGCTGGGCAGGCGCAGGTACGCCTTCGGGGGCACCAGGAAGCCGGGGGTGTCGCTGAAGCTGCGGTAGAACCCCGGCGTTGCGAACGGTTGGTTCACCGCCGGCTGTTCGGCGATCAGGGCGTACAGGCGGCCCACCTCCCCCACGGTCCCTGCGGAAAACAGAAAGTCGGTGTTCCCCTCCAGGTCCGCCACCTCGCTGGTGAGCGTCAGCCCTGTGTGTGGGATGGTCCAGTTGTTGCTTCGGGTGTTGCGCGCGCTGTTCAGAGCCTTGAGCGCCGGCGAATCGGGGATGTTGATCGGGCCATCGCTATGGCTGAACACGTAATCCAGCACCTGCTTCAGCTGGATCGCCGCCTCCTGGGCTGCGTCATCGCGGATGCTTTCGGCAAAGCCGCTGGCATCCAGGGCCTCCACCGCCAGGGAGAACAGGGCCTCGGCCCCGGCGATTCGCTGTTGCGCCGCCGGGCTCCACCGCCAGCCGGGATCCTGCGGTGCCGTGCGGATCAAGGCCTGCACCTCGCCGTCCACCCTGGCCATCACGGCATAGAAATTCAGCAGCGTGTCCCTGGGGCTCTCGCCCACCACCTGGCCCAGGGGCGCGTTCTGCCAGCGCTCCGCGCTCTGCAGCAGGGCCCCGTAGAAGGGCTGTTGCTGAATCGGCAGGCTGCCCGGCACCGCGCTCAGCGCCGGCGCCACCAGGCCGTGTGGACCGCCCAGGCTGCTGAGCCCCAGGGCCATCCCCCGGCTGCCGGCGCCGAGCAGTAACGCAGACAGCAGCGCTGTCAGCAGCAGGCGCCAGCCCCGGCTGATCGTTGAGCCAGCCCAACCCTCTCTGCCGCGCACCGGGCCCGCCTCAACTGGGCCGCATGTTGACAGCCGTTGGCTGCGACGAGCCGGCGCGGGCCTGATCGCCCGGGCCTCGTCAGAATCAGGAAACGATCGCCGGCCCGGCCGCCTTGAGCACACCCCGCCTGCACCCCCGCACGATCGAGGCCGTCAAGGAGCGGGCCGACATCGTTGATGTGGTGGGTGAGCACGTGGTGCTCAAGAAGAAGGGGCGTGAGTTCGTGGGCGTCTGCCCCTTCCACGACGACACATCCCCGTCGATGACGGTGTCGCCGGCCAAGCAGTTCTATTACTGCTTCTCCTGCGGCGCCGGTGGCAACGCCATCAAGTTCCTGATGGAGCTGCAGCGCCAGAGCTTCAGCGATGTGGTGCTGGAGCTGGCGCGCAGATACCAGCTGCCGGTGGAAACCCTGGAGGGGCCGCAACAGGAGCGCCTGCGCCAGCAGCTCTCACGCCGCGATCAACTGCATCGGGTGCTGCGCTTGGCCGCCGCCTGGTTCCGCGACCAGCTGCGCGCCCCGGAGGGGGCCGCCGCCCTCGGCTACCTGCGGCAGAACCGCGGCCTCAGCGAAACCACACTCGATGCCTTTGGTCTCGGCTATGCGCCGGAGCGCTGGGATGGGCTCCTGCAGCATCTGCAGCAGGTGGAGGGGCTGGCGCCGGAGCTGCTGGAGGCGGCTGGTCTGGTGGTGCCCCGCAAGGGCGGTGACGGCTTCTACGACCGCTTTCGCCATCGGGTGATGGTGCCGATCGCCGACCGCCAGGGCCGGATCATCGGCTTCGGCGGCCGCAGTCTCGATGGCGGTGAGCCCAAGTATCTGAACTCACCGGAAACGGAGGTGTTCGAGAAGGGCAAGCACCTGTTCGGTCTTGACAAGGCCGTGAATGCCATCCGCAAGGACGACCGCGCCGTGGTGGTGGAGGGGTACTTCGATGTGATCGCCCTGCATGCCGCCGGTATCAGCAATGCGGTGGCGGCCCTGGGCACCGCCCTCAGCAGCCAGCAGATCACCCAGCTCTGCCGCTGCTGTGATGGCAAGCGCCTGATCCTCAACTTCGACACCGACCGCGCCGGTGTGCGTGCCGCCCAGCGGGCCATCGGCGAAGTGGAGCAGCTGGCGCTGCAGGGGCAGCTGGAGCTGCGGGTGCTGCAGTTGCCCGCCGGTAAGGACCCCGATGAGTTCCTGCAGCAGCACGGTGCCGGTGAGTACCGCGCCCTGCTGGATCAGGCGCCCCTCTGGCTCGACTGGCAGATCGATCAGGTGCTCGAGGGCCGCGACCTGGCCCGCTCCGACCAGTTCCAGCAGGCGGTGAGCGCCCTGGTGGCGCTACTGGGCAAGCTGCCGGCCAGTGCCGTGCGCTCCCGCTACCTGCAGCAGGTGGCCGAGCGCCTCAGCGGCGGTCAGGCCCGCCTGGCCCTGCAGCTGGAGGACGACCTGCGGCAGCAGGTGAAGGGCCACCGCTGGCATGGCCGCTCCCAGCGCTGGGAGCAGCCCGGCGAGGCGGGGCTGCGGGAGCGGGCGGAGGCGGAGCTGCTGCGGCTCTATCTCCACTGCCCCGGGCAGCGCGGCGCCATTCGCGCGGCGTTGCGCCAGCGGGAGCTCGACGACTTCGCCATCGCCCACCACCGCCAGCTCTGGGCGGCCCTCAGCGCCCTGGAGGAGGCCAACATCGGTGTGGGCCGGCTGGAGGCGATCAACCGCGGCACCGACCCCGGCCAGGCGCTGGCCGATCTCGACCTGCCGCGGTTGCTGCCCGATCAGCTGCTGATGGCCCAGGCGGAGGCCGGAGCCGGCGCGGCTGATCTGCTGGCTCGCCTCACGCCCCTGCTGGAGCCCAGCGATGTGCAGCGCCTCGCCCTGGCCAATCCGTTGCTGCAGCTGCGCGGCGCCACGGCCGCCCTGGAGCGGCAGCGCAGCCTCAAGCGCTGCCGGCATCTGCTGAATGCCTGGAGCAGCCAGCGCCTGGAGACGCTCGAGCGCTGCATCGCACGCCTGCTGGAGGACAACACGGCCGACGCCAGCGCCGGCGATGCCGCGGCCAGCGATGGGTTGCGCCCCGCCGGGCTGGATATGGAAGCCCGTATTGAGGCGATGTTTGCGGATCTCAACAGCGACGCGCTGCGTTTTCAGGAGCTCTATTACAACGAGCGCAAGCACATCGCCCATCTCGATGATCAGCGCCGCGCTGGCTACGAGGCGGTGCTCTCCGACCGCCAGGCCTGTTAGGACGGCCCCCAGTCTTCACGCCGCCCTGCCACCGATGCGCACCCCTCTTCTCGTTGCCCTTGCCGCCACCGCCCTTGCCGCCACTGCCCTGGTGCCGCTGCTGTCCCAGCCTGCCCAGGCCAACATGATGCAGCAGGTCATCGTGGGTAAGTGCTCCGAGGCCATGCAGGCCGATTTCAAGAAGGCTGGCAAGACGCCCCCCAGCGGCATGGTGGGCGACACCTGCAGCTGCGTGGCCGACGGCATGCTCAAGCGGCGCCAGAGCCTGGAGCAGGCCAAAACCACCTGCGTCCAGCAGTCCACTCAGAAGTACGGCGCCATCTGAGATCGCCAGTCAGCGCGCCCACACCGTGGGCAGATCCTGCAGCTGGGTGGTGGCGGCCCGCGAGAGCTGGCCGCGCCGCATCGCCCAGGTGGGCTGCAGGCCGCAGGCCGCCCATTGCACCGTGCCGCGGCCGTAGCGGCGGTTGAGGGCATCGATGCTGGCCATCAGCGCCTCGCGCCGCCGTTGCTGCTCCGGCGGCAGCGGCACCAGCAGATGGTGTTGCAGCTGCTCCTCGGGCTGCAGCTCCTGCAACAGCACGCCCGCCTTCACGAAACGGCGCTGTGGCCGGTGCAGCGCCGGCACCAACGCCAGCGCCGCCTGCAGCAGCACGGCGGTGTCGTTGCTGGCCAGGGGTAGCGTCACGCCGGCGCTGGCGCCATGGACCTGGGGCGCGAACGGACTGGTGCGGGCGAACACGGTGAGCCGACCGGCGCGCTGGTGCTGGCGCCGCAGCTTCTCCGCCGCCCGCACCACGTAGCTGGCCACCGCCTGGCGCAGCTCCTCCAGCTCCAGAATCGGCCGGCTGAAGCTGCGGCTCACGCAGGTTTCCCGCTTGGCGGCGGGGGCCTCCTCCAGCGGCAGGCAGCTGATGCCGCGCAGCTCCAGCTGCAGGCGCAGCCCCACCACGCCCGCCTTGCTGCGCAGTTCACTGCTGGCCATGTCGCGCAGCTGGCGGGCGTTGGCGATGCCGCGCAGGCGGCACCAGCGGCCCAGGCGGCGGCCGATCCCCCAGATCTCCTCCACCGGCGTGGCCTCCAGCCAGGGGTCGGGGTCGATCGGGCCACCCAGATCAAACAGGCCGGCGTGGCGGCTGTCGGCCTTGGCGATGCGGTTGGCGATCTTGGCCTGCACCTTGCTGGGGGCGATGCCGATGGCGATCGGCAGGCCCAGGTTGCGGCGGATGCGGCTGCGCAGCTCCCGGGCCCAGCCGTTGAGGTCGCCATGGGGGGGCCTGGGCAGCCGGGCGAAGGCTTCATCGATCGAATACACCTCCAGCTCCGCCACCCAGGGTTCGAGGCTGGCCATCAGCCGCTGGCTCATGTCGCCGTAGAGGGCGTAGTTGGAGCTGCGCACCACCACCCCATGGCGGGCCAGCTGCTCGGCGATCTGGAAGTAAGGCTTGCCCATGGCGATCCCCAGCTGGCGTGCTTCGCTGCTGCGCGATACGACGCAGCCGTCGTTGTTGGAGAGCACCACCACCGGCCGCCCCAGCAGGGCCGGATCGAGGGCCTGCTCGCAGCTGGCATAGAAGTTGTTGGCATCGATCAGCGCCAGGGCCTCAGCCATGGCGACCGAAGCTGTGGATCACGTGGATGGCCACACCCCAGATCTGCACGTCGCCGCACCGGTGCAGCTCCAGGGGTGGGTAGGCGCTGTTGGCGGCCTCCAGCCGCAGCCGGCCGCGGTGGCGTACCAGGCGTTTGAGCGTGAAGCCGCCATCGAGCACCGCCACCACGATCTGGCCGGGCCGCGCCGCGAGGCTGCGGGCCACCACCAGCAGATCACCGTGCTGAATGCCGGCGCCGGTCATCGAGTCGCCACTCACCCGCAGGAAGAAGGTGCTGCTGGGGTGGCGGATCAGGGCCTCGTTGAGGTCGATGCCGGCATCGATGTAGTCGTCGGCGGGGCTGGGGAAGCCCGCCGCCACGCTGCTGGCCGCCAGGGGCAGCCGCAGGGGGCGGCGTTGGCCGCGCAGGGCGCCGATCCATAGGAGTGACACAACCGCGCCGGCGAACTCCCCTGCAGGGTAGTTCAGGTGTACTCGTCTTGTGTGCTGGGGTGTTGCTCTGTTTGTGGCGTCTCCGTGGCCGGATATCCACGGATATCCGCCGGCGGACAGAGGTGTTGGCAGGCGGTGTCTCTGGCAGGGGGTGTCTCTGGCCGGCCCTGGGGCTCCTGGGCGGGCAGGGGCTGCCGGTTCTGGCCTGCACCAGCTTCGTGCTCTAGGGGTCCGATGGTGGCCGCGTTTAAGGGCGCACGATGGAGTTCGGCCAGCCGCTCAACAGCCAGGCGGTGCTGATCGAGCGCGGCACGCCACTGCGCGGTAACGGCCCCAATGGAACGATCGGCAATGGCCTGGCCTGGATCAGTTGCTACGCCGTGGTGGGCCTCAATGTCCTTGGCCTCAAGGACATCGTTCCCGATGGCATGAACGAGAAGGGCCTCGCCAGTGGCCTCCTCTATTTTGGCGGCTACGCCAAGTTTCAGGCGGTGCCGTCTGGGCAGGCCCAGCGCTCGATTAATAGCGCTCAGCTGCTCACCGACGTGCTCACCAATATCGCCACGGTGGATGAAGTGAAGCGCGGTCTGCCGAAGATTCTGGTGAACGGCGCCAGCGTGCAGGCCTTCGGCGGGCTGCATGGTTTGCCGGGTGATTGTCTCGCCACCTCCCGCTTCATCCGTGCCCTCATCCTGAGCCGCTTCGCGCCAACCAACCTCACCACCCAGCAGCAGGTGGGCACCGCCTTCCGCATCCTGGGTCAATTCGATCGACCGCCCGGCAGTGTTCTGTTGCCGCCCGGTGGTGCCTTCGTTGTGCCGGCTCTGTCACCACCGAAGAGATCACCGAGTGGAGCGTGGCGGCGGATCAGAAAAACCTGGTGTACGACATCCAGACGGTCGACAACCCCGGCCTGCGCAGTCTCAACTTCGATCAACTTTCCCTCGATGGCGGTGCGATCAAGGTGATGCCATTGGATCAGCCTGCGCAGGTCACGGTGCTCCAGCCCTGAGGATTCCGCCCCGTTCAGTCCTCCTCGTCGCCTTCCAGGAGCAGTTGCTGAAAGGCGGTGTACAGCTCGAGCTCCTCGCTGCTGGCGGGAGCGCGCCGCTGGCGGTTGGGGCGCAGTTCGTTGCTGGCGCCGCGCGGCTGCAAGCCTGCGGGGGCCGTGGAGCCTTGTGGGTTCTGCCGTTGGAGCTCGCGACGTTGTTCGGCCTGCCGGGCCCGTTGTTGATCGGTTTCCGCCTGGCGCAGCCGATCCAGCAGATGGGGCGGCACGTTGCCGTCCGGACTCACCTGCATCAGCTCGCGGAACAGCGCCTGCGGATCGGTTTCCGTTTCCACCCGGTGGCGCTTCTGGCCGGCGGGAGCTGCTGCGGCGGCGGTCTCCGGCTTGGGCAAGGGCTTCGGCAGGCTGCGGCCGAGCTGCTGCAGGCGCTCAAGGCTGCGGGCGTCAAAACTCATGGCGTGGGGGCGTCAGCCGCACTCCAGTGTGTCGCGGGTGTTGCGGCCGGTGCTGGGGTTGGTGCCACTGGC
>JBJTHL010000081.1:0-5095 GCA_046094445.1 Vulcanococcus sp. | reverse complement strand
CGGCACCGCTCACCGCCAGCCCGCCGAGCACGATCCAGCCCACCAGCGTGGCTGGGGGCGGCGTCGCCGGCAGCAGCCAGAGGCTCCAGCCGGCCGGAGCAGGCGCCACTTTCGCATCGCCCCCGCGCGGCCCACCTAGGGTGCACCCCACCTGTCGCAAGCCCTTGGCCGCTGCTCACCCTGGCCCGGCCGGCGCGCGGCCGGCCTGGCTGGCCCGACTGCGCGGGGACAATCCCAGCGGTCGCCTGATTCTGCTGATTCCGGCCGGCTGGAGCCTCTGGCTGCTGCCGGCGACGCCGCCCCCAGCCACGCTGGTGGGCTGGATCGTGCTCGGCGGGCTGGCGGTGAGCGGCGCCGGCTGCATTGCCAATGATCTTTGGGACCGGCGCATCGACCCCCTGGTGGAGCGCACCCGCAGCCGGCCGCTGGCCAGCGGCCGCATGGGTGTGGCCGCAGCGCTGGGCCTGCTGGCCGTGTGTCTGCTGGCGGCCCTGGCGGTGGTGCTGTGGGGCCTGCCGGCCCCCCACCGCGGCCTCTGCCTGGCCCTGGCGATGGCCGCCCTGCCCCCGGTGCTGCTCTACCCCTCAGCCAAGCGCTGGTTCGGCTACCCCCAGGCCGTGCTGGCCCTCTGCTGGGGGTTCGCCGTGCTGATCCCCTGGGCCGCCGCCGCCGGCAACCCCCTGGCGGGGGGCTGGCCGCTGCTGGCCGCCTGGCTGGCCACGCTGCTGTGGACCTTCGGCTTCGACACGGTGTACGCCATGGCCGACCGTCCGGATGATGCCGCCATCGGCGTGCGCAGCAGTGCCCTCAGCCTTGGCGCGGCGGCCACCGGCACCGTGGGCCTCTGCTACGCCGCCGCCGCCGTTCTGCTGGCCAGTGCCGCCGCCCTCCAGGGGGTGGGTTGGCCGTTCTGGCCCCTGTGGGGGCTTGCCAGCGCCGGGCTGCTGCGGGAAGCCTGGCTGCTCCGCCGTCCGGATCTGCCGCGCTCGGCCTATGGCCTGCACTTCCGCCATCAGGTGCAGCTCGGTGCCCTGCTGCTGCTGGCCCTGGTCCTCGGCCGCAGCGCATGAGCCAAGCCCCCTGGCCCCGGCCCTTGCAGCCGGGTGATTCCATCCGGCTCGCGGCCGCCAGTTCCGCCCTCAGCCCGGAGGGTCTCGAGCGTCTGCAGGCCGGCATGGCGGTGCTGGAGAGCTGGGGCCTGCAGGTGGTGCCTCATGCCGAACCCCTGCGCCGCTGGGGGCATCTGGCCGGCAGCGACCAGCAGCGCCTGGCGGATCTGGCGGCGGATGCCCCCTTGCTGGCCTGCCTGCGCGGCGGCTGGGGAGCGGCACGCCTGCTCGAGACCGCTCCTGCTGTTCCCCAGGCTCCTGGCCCCGAGCCCTGGCTGCTGGGCTTCTCCGATGTGACCTCCCTGCTCTGGGCCCGCGCGGCCCAGGGCCGGCCCGGTGGGATTCACGGCCCCCTGGTGACCACCCTGGCGGCCGAGCCGGCCTGGAGCCAGCAGCGGCTGCGGGAGCTGCTCTTCGGCGGCGCCCCTGCGGCCCTGCCCCCCTTGGCGGGCGAAGCCTGGTGCGGTGGGGTGGCCACCGGGCCGCTGCTGGTGGGCAACCTCACGGTGGCCACCCACCTGCTCGGCACCCCCCACCTGCCGGACCTACGGGGGGCCGTGCTGGTGCTGGAAGACGTGGGCGAGGCCCCTTACCGCCTCGATCGCTTGCTCACCCATTGGCGCCTCTGCGGTGCCCTGCAGCAACTGGCGGCCATCGGCTTCGGCCAGTTCAGCGATTGCGACGACCCCGGCAGCCCCACCGATGGGGAAACGGTGCTGCGCGAACGCACCCAGGATCTGGGCATCCCCGTGCTGGCGGGCCTTCCCGTGGGCCATGAGCCCGGTAACGCGGCCCTGCCACTGGGGCGGCTGGCGCGGTTGGATGCCGAGGCCGGCCAGCTGGAGCTGCTGCCGGCCTGATCGGCCTGGCCCTCAGGCCCCCCGCGCCGCCAGCACCGCCGCCGCCACCGTGAGATCGAAGCGGGTGGTGATCTTGAGGTTGGAGGGCGGCGCGGCGATCACCTTCACCGGCCACCCCAGGCGCTCGAACAGGGAGGCGTCGTCGGTGACGCTCCAGCCCTCGGCGGCGGCGCGGGCGTGGGCCCGGCGCAGCTGCTCCACCGGAAAGCCCTGGGGCGTCTGGGCACCCCAGAGCACCGAGCGATCCGGGGTGTCCTGAATCACCCCGTCGCCATCCACCCGCTTGATCGTGTCCGTGACGGGGGCGGCAGCGATCACCGCCTCACCGGCGGCGGCGGCGGCGGCGCAGCGGGCGATCAGCTCCGGCTCCACCAGGCAGCGGGCACCGTCGTGGATCAGCACCGCTTCGGCCTCCGCCGGCAGGGCGGCCAGGCCATGGGCCACCGATTCCTGGCGGCTGTCGCCCCCCTGAATCCACACCACCGGCCGATCGGGCCCGGCCGCCGCCACTAGGGCCTCGATCTCCGCCTGATCCACCGGCTGACCCACGATGCCGATCCAGCGCACCTCCGGGGAGGCCAGCGCCGCCGCAAGGGTCCAGGCCAGCACGGGGCGACCGCCCACCTCCAGCAGCAGCTTGTTGCGGTCGGCCCCCATGCGGCGGCCGCTGCCGGCACAGGCGATCAGCAGATGCACAGGTGAAGACCTCCGGAGGCTGGAACCAATTGCTCTCCATACAATCAGCCGGCGACCTGCCTTTCGCCGCCCGCCGCCATGCGCGTTCTGTTCCTGCTTCCGGGCGGCAGCCTCACCCAGCTGCAGGCCATGCCTGCCGCAGCCCGGGTGGCGGAGGCCCTCGGCGCCCAGGTGCAGGTGGCCTGCGCCCCGACCGTCGCCGCCACCTGGCGCCTGCTGCCGGCGGTGGAGAAGGTGATCCCCTTCGATTTCGAAGGCGGCCCCAGCCTGGCCGACTGGGCCAATCTGCTGGGCAATGTGCGCGAGCCCGACTTCCAGGCGTGCATCAATCTGGCCAGCGGCCGTCAGGTGGACCTGATGCTGTCGATGAGCCACATCCCCACCCGCGTGGCCGCCGCTGGGTTCTCCGCCACCAGCACCATCCACGCCGGCAGCGCGGGCTGGCCGGCCCAGGCCCTGGCGGCCTACCTGCGCCCCCTGGGGGTGGAGCTGCAGGCGGATGCCTTCCGTTTGAGCCTCCCCCGTGCGGCCCTTGATCAGGCCGCCGCCAACCTGCCGGCCGGCCAGGGGCCGGCGCTGCTGCTGGCCCCCGCCGGCGGCAGCGCCGACTGGCCTGAGCCCCAGTGGCAAGCCCTGAAGGCCCAGGTGCGCGACCGGCTTCCGGATGTGCGGTTGGTGGAAGCCCTGCGCGGTGGCAGCCTGATCGAGCGGGCTGCCCAGTTGGCCAGCTGCGACGTGGTGCTCAGCAGCGACCCGATCTCCAGTGAGCTGGCCCTGCTCAACGGGTCGCCGCTGGTGGCCCTGGATCGCACCGCCGCCGCCCTGCCGCAGCGCCAGGGTGTTCAGGCCGTGGGCGACCCCGCCCAGCTGGCCCAGCTCCAGTCCGCTGCCGTGCTCCAGGCCCTCGGCCTGGCCTGAGCCGATGCCCATCCGCCGGCGTTGGCGTCCCCCCCAGGGCCGGCGGGCTGACGTCAGTCAGCTGCTGGCCGGCCGCCCCTGGGCGGGGCCGCTGCTGGCGCTGGCGCTGGTGGTGAACGCCGGCGCCGCCGGCTACCGGATCACCGAAGGCTGGGACTGGGGCGATTGCTACTGGATGGTGCTGATCACCCTCAGCACCATGGGCTTCAGCGACCCCCATACCCAGGTGGTGCATGGGGGTGGGCGCCTGGTGACGGCCCTGCTGCTGATGGGCGGCCTGGTGGTGGTGCAGCAGACCCTGCAGAAACTGCTGGAATTAACCAACTCCGGCCACTTCCAGCGGCTGCGGGAGCGCCGCTACCGCCAGCTGCTGCAACGCACCATGACACAGCATGTGTTTCTCTGCGGCTAGGGCCGCATCGGCCGCGAGATCGCCCAGCAGCTCACTGCTGAAGCGGTGCCGCTGCTGGTGGAGGAGATGGATGCGGAACGGATCGCCGAAGCCCAGCAGCGCGGGCTCACGGTGCTGCAGGGGGATGCCACCCTCGACGACACCCTTCAGGAGGCGGGCATCCACCACTGCCGCGCCCTGGTGGCGGCCCTGCCCAGCAATGCCGCCAACCTGTATGTGATCCTCAGCGCCCGCGGCCTGGCGCCACGCACCCGCCTGATCGCCCGGGCCGACAGCGATGAGGCCGAGGGCAAGCTGCGGCTGGCGGGGGCTGACCAGGTGGTGAGCCCCTACGTGGCCGGTGGTCGCACCATGGCCGCCACCGCCCTGCGGCCGCTGGCGGTGACCTTCATGGAGCTGCTGGCCGGCAGCGACTGCGAGGTGGAGGAGTTCCAGCTGAGCGACGATCCCCGGCGGCTGGGCGACCTCAACGGCGCCAGCCTGTCGGAACTGCAGCTGGGTCGGCGCAGCGGTGCTCTGGTGCTGGCGATCCGCAACCCTGATGCCAGCCAGCTGGCCAACGGTGAACCGGAACCGCTGCTGGCCAATCCCGGCGGCGACGTCCGGCTGGGCCCCGGCCAGCTGCTGGGGGTGATGGGCAGCAAGCAACAGCTGCAACGCTTCGGCGATCTGCTCGGCCCGGCCCTGGCGGGTGTGGAGGCCATGCCGGCCTGAACCTGGTTGCGGAGGGCCTGGTCACCCGAGCGACCTACGCTCGCCCGACCGCCCACCGCAGATCGATGAGCAACGCCACCCCCCTGAGCGGACAGGTCGCCCTGGTGACCGGCGCCAGCCGCGGCATCGGTGCCGCCATCGCCCGGGAGCTGGCTGCAGCGGGCGCCACGGTGGTGGTGAATTACGCCAGCTCACCCGCCGCCGCCGAGGCGGTGGTGGCGGAGATCCAGGCCGCCGGCGGCAGCGCCTGGGCCCATCAGGCCAACGTGGCCGAGGAGGAGCAGGTGGAGGCGATGGTGAAGGCGGTGCTGGAGAAGGAGGGCCGCCTCGATGTGCTGGTGAACAACGCCGGCATCACCCGCGACGGCCTGCTGATGCGCATGAAG
>JBJTHL010000080.1:0-12618 GCA_046094445.1 Vulcanococcus sp. | reverse complement strand
GATCTGCAGCGTCCGCACACCGGCTTGGGAACGCTGTGGGCTGATCAGGCCACGGTGGCCATGTGGCGCATCAGGTCGATGCCCTTGCAGCTGTAGCCCCACTCGTTGTCGTACCAGGCCACCAGCTTCATGAAGGTGTCGGTGAGGGCGATGCCGGCGCCGGCGTCAAACACGGAGGTGCAGCTCTCGCCGAGGAAATCGTTGCTCACCACATCGTCTTCGGTGTAGCCCAGGATTCCGGCCAGCTCCCCTTCCGAGGCCGCCTTCATCGCCGCCTTCACCTGCTCGTAGCTGGCGGGCCTGGCCAGGTTCACGGTGAGGTCCACCACCGACACATCCGGGGTGGGAACGCGGAAGGCCATGCCGGTGAGCTTGCCGTTGAGCTCAGGGATCACCCGGCCCACGGCCTTGGCGGCACCGGTGGAGCTGGGAATGATGTTCTGGCCGGCGCCGCGGCCGCCGCGCCAATCCTTCACCGAGGGGCCATCCACGGTTTTCTGGGTGGCGGTGGTGGCATGCACGGTGGTCATCAGACCGTTGACGATGCCGAAGTTGTCGTGCAGCACCTTGGCCATCGGCGCCAGGCAGTTGGTGGTGCAGCTGGCGTTGGACACGATCGGCTGACCGGCGTAGCTGGTGTGGTTCACGCCCATCACAAAGATGGGGGTGTCGTCCTTGGAGGGGGCGCTCATCACCACCCGCTTGGCACCAGCGTTGAGGTGGGCCCGGGCCGCCTCATCGGTGAGGAAGAAGCCGGTGCTCTCCAGCACGTAATCAGCGCCCACCTGATCCCACTTGAGGTTGTTGGGGTCGCGCTCGGCGCTGATGCGGATCGCCTTGCCGTTCAACACCAGCTGCCCGTTCTCCACCGCCACCTGGCCCTGGAAGCGGCCATGGGTGGAGTCGTAGCGGAGCATGTAGGCCAGATACTCCACGTCGATGAGGTCGTTGATGCCCACGACCTCCACGTCGGCGAGGCTGACGGCGCGGCGGAAGGCCAGGCGGCCAATGCGGCCGAAGCCGTTGATGCCGATGCGGATGGTCATGACACGCTCCTGGACGCGGAGGACTGGGGACTCAGGGGGTCACCTTAAGGTCCGCCGCCGGCAGCGCTCAGCGGCCGGGCAGCGCCCCATCCCGATCGGAACGGAACAGGGGCTGGAAATGGGGTTGCAGGGCGGCCACCAACTCCAGCAGCTGGTGAAAGACGCTGAGAGTCTGCGGTGCCCCCTGGCCCATCGACTCACGGCTCATCAGCACCAGCTCCAGCACAGGGCCCTCAGCCTTGGCCTGAACATCGGCGAACAGCTGCATGCGCAGATGCTCCTGACCACCCCGCAGCAGGGCGCTGAGGTGGGCGCTGGTGCGGTGGTCGACCTCCGCATGGAGGCCCTGGATCACCGGATCAAGGGCATCGATCAGCGCGGCCGCCTGGCGCTCGGCAGCGGGCTTGAGCACCAGCAGGAATCGAGCCATGGGGGCGGCGCAGTCGGCAGCGGCAGGCCATCCTCTCAGCGCGGCGGGCCTCAGCCCTCCTTCTCGCCGGCCTCGAACTGCTCGGTGAGCAACCGGCGCTGGTACTCGGCCGCCAAGGCCTCCAGATGGGCGCGAGCCGCTTCCGCCATCTCGCCATCGATCAGGTCGAACGTGCGGCCTTCCGGCACCGCCATGCCCATCACCAGAGCCAGGGCATCGAACAGGCGCACCTGATCGTTCTGCCAGGCCTGGTAATCGCTGCCCAGATCAGCCAGATCGTCGTCTGTGGCCTCGCCGTTCTCCACGGAGGAGCGCAGGCTCTGCAGCTGGGCCAACCGTGCCGAGGTGACCACAGCATGGGCGGCCCCCAGGGCCGCCAGGGCGTCGCAGGCCTCGCGCTTGAGCACAGTGAGATCACGGCTGCGCACCGCCCGCTCCACCGACAGGGGCGGCCGCACGCCGGGAAGTTTGGTGCTGGCGGCCTGCTGCTGCTGATCGGGCTCCAGCGGCGGCAGGGGAGGGGGCGGCAAGGGCCGCGGGGGCTGCAGCGCCGAACCCCAGCGGATGAGGGTGTCCGCCAGTCGTCGACGCCAGGAAGCGCTGCCCATCACCGTGGATCGAGCTCCCGTTCAATCTGACGGGCCGGATGGCCAGGATGACGAGGAAAAACCGAAAAAACGCTGGACCTGTGCCGGCCACTGCCGCGGCCCATCGCCAGGCCGCAGCCCAAGCCGCCAGATGGAAAGAGCCAGAGCGGGGCCACCACGGCGGACCAGGGCAAGCCCATGCCACAGCACCAGGCCCGTGATCAACAGCCAGGCCGTGAGATGCAGCTGATACGCCAGGTGCTGGACGTCGCCTTGCCGGGGCCAGTCCTCATCGGTGAGCAAGCCGCTGCCGAGGCACAGCGGCAGGGCCAGCAGCGGTGCGGCATTGGCGGCGCGGCTGAGGCGCCGCCAGGATCAGGCCCACCCCCAGGCTGCCGTGCAGGTCGATCACATCGGGCAGCCGCAGGGGGATGCGACCCCAGTGGCCATCAAACTGGCTGTAGAGCGCCACACCGCTGATCCAGCACAGCAGCACCAAAACGGCGGTGAGGGCGTGCAGCAGACGCAGCAGCGAGGGTTGGTAGGGAGCGCGAGGACCGGCGGCCATCGACAGGCAGGGGGGCGGGGGTGGACGGTCCATCAGGCGGAATGGCCGTGATCTCCAGCGTGGTGGTGCTGCTGGCGCTCCGGTTTCCAAGGGGGTGACTCCCCTTCCAGCTGCAGGGTGCTCTCGCGGATGCCGAAGGCCTGCAGCCGTTGTTCCGCCAGGTGCAGCAGGGGCGCCGAGGGGGTCAGGCTGGCCGCATCGCAGCGCAGATGGGCGGTGAGCGCAATCCGGGAGGTGCTCACATTCCACACATGCAGCTCCTCCACGGCCTGCACACCGGGTAGCGCCAGCAGCGCCGCCTCCACGGCCGCCAGATCCAGGCCCAACGGCGCCGCATCCAAGCTGGCGGCCAGGGCTTCGCGCAGCAGGCCCAGGGCGCTGGCCATCACCACCACACCCACCACCAGGGCGGTGAGGGCATCGAGCACCATCCATCCCGTGAGCCACACCACCAGAGCGGTGAGCAGGACTGCCGCGGAGACGGCCGCATCGGTGAGCAGGTGCAGCACCGCAGCCCGGCGGTTGAGATCGTGCTGATGGCTGTCGCCGAACAGGCGCGCCGAGGCCAGATTGATCACGATGCCGGCCAGGGCGGCCCAGGCCACGGGGGTGGCCTCCATCGCCACCGGCGCCCGCAGGCGCTGGATCGCTTCCACCGCCACCACCGCACCGGCCGCAAACACCAGCAGGCCGTTGATCAGGGCAGCCAGATGGGTGCTGCGGCCGAAGCCGTAGGTGAAGCGGCCGCTGGCGGGGCGGCGGCTGAGGTGATCAGCCCCCCAACCCAGCAGCAGCCCCACCACATCACCGAGGTTGTGAATGGCGTCGCCGATCAGGGCGAGGGAGCCGAAGCCGAAACCGATCGCCAGCTGCACGCCGGTGAGCAGCGCATTGAGCAGCACGCTCCAGCGAAACGCCCCAGCCGTGGGGCCATGGCCGTGCTGGTGGTGCTGGGAATGGGAATGGGAATGGGGATGGGAATGGGGATGGGGATGGTGGTGGTGGTGCGCGCTCATCCCAGCACCGCCTGCCGCAGGGCCGCCAGACCGAACACCAGGAACAGCCCGCCACTGAGGCGATACAGCAGGCGCTCATCCACCCGCTGGCCGATCCACTTGCCGGCCCCCACCGCCAGCCAGGTGACCAGGCCGTGGCCCAGCAGCGTGCCGGCCAGCAGCCCGGTGAAGCTGAACACCTGGGCCGGTGCCGTGGCCAGCACGATGGTTGTGAACTGGGTGCGATCGCCCAGCTCCGCCACGAACACCAGGGCGAAGGCCTCCCAGATCACCGCCCAGACGCCCCTGAGGGGCCGGCTGGTTTCGGCGGCATTCACGGCCACTTCCGCCTGCTCCGCCTCCTCACTGGCCGCATCGGCCGCCATGCCCTGGGCATCGAGCAGGAGCTTGAGGCCGAACACCAAAAACAGCACCGCCGCCAGCCAGGGCACCACGCTCTGGGGCAGCAGCTCCCGCAGGCCATAGCCCAGCCCCAGGGAGATCAGGGTGACGGCCGTCAGGGCCGCAAACGCACCGATGAACACCCAGCGGGCCCGGTGGCGCACCGCCAGGATCAGGGCCATGAAGAAGGTCTTGTCGCCCAGTTCGGCGAGGGTGATGGCGGTGAGGCTGGAGCCGAAAGCGGCCAGGCTGGGATCGCCGTGCAGGGGTGTGGTCATCCCTTCTGCCTAGCCCAGGTGCGGTCAAGAAGTCGTGAAAGGCGCTACGCCGCGGGCAGATCCACCAGCAGAACGCAACGGCCCGGCTCAGCCCCAGGCCGCTGTGGCTGGCCTCGCCGCTCCGATCCAGCCGCCAGAAGCGCTCGAACACGGCCTGGCGGTGTGCTGGCGGGATGCCCGGCCCCTGATCGATCACAGCCACCTGCAGCCGAGCGGCCAGCCTGCGGGGCTGCAGCAGCACCTCAGCACCGGGCGGAGAAAAGCGGATGGCATTGGCCAGCAGGTTGGTGAACAGCCGCGCCAGCTGCTCGGGCTGCCCGCGCACGGGCAACTCCACGGCCGCGCCGGCCTCCAGCCGCAAGGTCACCGCCGCCGAGAACACCCCCAGCAGCAGCAGCCCAAAGGCGGCACCTTGCACCCCGAGGCGCCGGCGCAGGCGCAGGGGACCAGTGAGCGTGGCTGGGGTTGAGGCGATAG
Source organism: Vulcanococcus sp. (assembly GCA_046094445.1). Lineage (GTDB taxonomy): Bacteria > Cyanobacteriota > Cyanobacteriia > PCC-6307 > Cyanobiaceae > Vulcanococcus. Next base: position 7,835 of record JBJTHL010000080.1, on the reverse strand, counting down.
CCAAGGCCGTAGACGGTCTCGATCAGGTCGGGCGGCGCATCGGCCGCGCTGAGCTTGGCGCGCAGGTTGCGCGTGTGAGCCTTGACCGTCTCCTCGCCCACATCGCAGCGGCCATCGGCGCTGGCCTCCAGCAGCAGCGCCTCCTTGCGGGTGAGCTCCAGCCGCTGCGCCCCCAGCTGCAGGGCGGTCTGCCCCGGCACCAGCTGCAACGGGCCCCAGCCGAGGGCGGGGGTGAGCGGGCGGTCGTGGCGGCGCAGCAGGGCCCGCAGGCGAGCCCGCAGCACGGGCGGATCAAAGGGTTTCACAACGTAGTCATCGGCGCCGAGCTCTAGGCCCTGCACCTTGTCGAGGCTGCTGTCGCGGGCGGTGAGCATCAGCACCAGCGGCTGATGGCCGGGGCGCTGGCGCAGCCGGCGGCACACCTCCAGGCCATCGCAGCCGGGCAGCCCCACATCCAGCAGCACCAGATCGATGGCCTCGCTCGCGCCGATCGCCAGCGCGGTTTCGCCATCGGCGGCACTGGCCAGGGCGTAGCCCCAGGCGGCCAGGAGCACCAGCAGGGCTTCGCGCAGATCGGCGTCGTCCTCGACGACGAGCACTTTCACGGCGGTGATCTGAAGCGGCGCTTCTAGAGTGGGCCTTCGGCGCAGAAACCGATGAACGGGAGCGGCACCCAGCCCAGCAGCCTGCAGTGCCACGCGATTGCCCCAGCGGTGGTGCTGCGGGGCCGCGGGGCCTGGGGCGAGGCCCTGCCGGCCATCGCCAGGCTCACGCGCCAGCCGCTGCTGCTGGGACGCAGCGCCGCCACCCGAGCCCTGCGGGATCAGCTCCAGAGCGATCTGCGGGCCGCCGGCATGGAGCCGGAAGCCGCCGAACTGCAGCACGACTGCTGCGAAGACGACCTGCAAGCCCTGGCCCACCGGGCCCAGACCGCCGGCTGCGATGGGCTGCTGGCGGCCGGCGGCGGCAAGGTGCTCGATGCCGGCAAGCTGCTGGCCCATCGCCTGGGCCTGCCCTGCATCACGGTGCCCACCAGCGCCGCCACCTGCGCCGGCTGGACCGCCCTGGCCAATCTGTATTCCCCACTGGGAGCCTTCCAGGGGGATGTGGCCCTGGAGCGCTGCCCGGATCTGCTGGTGTTCGACCATGACCTGGTGCAGCAGGCCCCCAGCCGCACCCTGGCCAGCGGCATCGCCGATGCCATGGCCAAGTGGTACGAGGCTTCCGTGAGCAGCGGCGCCAGCGGCGATGGCCTGGTGCAGCAGGCGGTGCAGCAGGCCCGCGTGCTGCGCGATCAGCTGCTGCTGGAAGGTCCGGCCGCCCTCGACTCCCCCGGATCGGAAGCCTGGGTGCGGGTGGCTGAAGCCTCGGCGCTCACCGCCGGGCTGATCGGTGGCATCGGCGGCGCCCGCTGCCGCACGGTGGCCGCCCATGCCGTCCACAACGGCCTCACCCAGCTGCAGGCCACCCATGGGGTGCTGCATGGCGAGAAGGTGGGCTTCGGGATTCTGGTGCAGCTACGGCTGGAGGAGGTGGTGGGTGGCAGCCGCCTGGCGGCCCAGGCCCGTCGCCAGCTGCTGCCCTTCTTCCAGGGGCTGGGGCTGCCGGTGAGCCTGGCGGATCTGGGGCTGAGCGGCGCCAGCCTCAGCGACCTGGAGGCGGCGTGTGCCTTCGCCTGCCGCCCGGGCTCAGACCTGCACCATCTGCCCTTCGCCGTGGAAACCACGGATCTGCTGGCGGCCCTGGTGAGCACCACAGCCGCCAGCGACACCAGCGGCGTGAGCCAACGCCAGAGCTGAACGGATGGAGGCAAGCGGGATCGAGGCGCAGCGCCAGCTGCTGGAGCGGGCAGCAACGCAGCTGCTGGACCCCCAGGGGCGCACCCTGGCGGCAGCCGTGCAGTGGTGGGAGCTGCCGGGCTGGGCGGACGCCTGGCCGGTGGCCGTGCTGGGCCAGGGAACACCGGTGCTGCTGCTGCACGGCTTCGACAGCTCCCATCTGGAATTCCGCCGGCTGGCACCGCTGCTGGTGCCACACCATCAGCTGATCATTCCCGATCTGTTCGGCTTCGGCTTCTGCCCGCGGCCCGCCGGCGGCGCCTACAGCCCCCGCAGGGTGCTCGAACACCTGGAGGCCCTGCTGAGGGAAGCCCAGCGGGGGCTGCAGGTGGAGGCCGTGGGGCTGATCGGCGCCTCGATGGGTGGATCGGTGGCGGTGGAGCTGGCCCGGCGGCAACCGCAGGCCATCACGCGGCTGCTGCTGCTCGCCCCGGCGGGGCTCACCGGCCGGCCGATGCCGGTGCCGCCCCTGCTGGCGCCGCTGGGGGCCCGCTTCCTGGGGCTGCCGGCGGTGCGCCGCGGCCTCTGCCGCACCGCCTTCGCCGATCCCGATCGCGATGTGGGGCCGGCCGAACTGGAGATTGCCTCGCTGCACCTGCAGTGCCCGGGTTGGGCCACGGCCCTGGCGGCCTTTGCCAGCAGCGGTGGCTTTGCCGGCTGCGGCGAACCGCTCCCCAGCCAACCGATCCAGGTGCTGTGGGGCGCCAACGACCGCATCCTGCGCCCGCCCCAGAAGCGGGCCGCTCAGACTCTGTTAGGAGAGCGGATCCGCGAGCTGCCGGCGTGCGGGCATCTGCCCCACATCGACCAGCCCGCCACCGTGGCCCAGATCTGGCATGGCTGACGACAGCGACTCCAAACGATCCAGCCCCGTGCTGCAGCTGCTGGCCAGCGGCCTGCAGCTGTGGATCCGGCAGCAGTGCCAGGCGGTGGACAGCCTGGAGATCCAGCTGCATGGCTCGGCCCTGGGCCTGCTGCGCGGACGGCTCGATGGGGTGAGCCTGGTGGCGCGCCGGGTGGTGTTCAGCCAGCTGGAGATCGAGCGGGTCGATCTGCGCAGCAGCGCCATCGCCGTGCAGGTGGGCGGCCTGCTGCGGGGCAAACCACTGCAGTTGGAGCATCCGTTCCAGGTGGAGGGCAGCGTGGCCCTCACCGCAGCGGGGTTGAGCCGGTCGCTGAGCACGCCCCATTGGCGTGGGCTGGGGGATCACCTGGCCGATGGCCTGCTGGGGCTCACACCGCTGCAGGAACTGCGCATCGAGCGCGACCGGCTGCTGCTGCGGGCCCAGGGGATGAGCTGCGAAACCATCCCCGAGGCGGTGGACGGCCGCCTGGAGCTCGTGCAGCTGGACAACGGCCAACGGCTGGCCCTGCCCGCCGATCCCAACATCCACATCGAAACCGCCCATCTGGAAGGGGGGGTGCTGAACCTGCTGGGCAACGCCCGGGTGTCGCCTTAGCGGATCAACGGCAGCAGCAGCGTGACCACGGTGAAGAACACCGCAGGCGTGAACAGGTAGCTGTCGATGCGGTCGAGGATGCCGCCATGGCCGGGCAGGAAATCGCCGGAATCCTTCACCCCCGCATCGCGTTTCATCATCGATTCGGTGAGATCCCCCACCAGGGCGAACACCGCCACCACCGCCCCCAGCAGGCCGCCCACGGCCCAGCCCCAGTTCCAGCCGAGGGCCACACCGAAGCCGGCCCCCAGCAGCAGGGCACAACCGGCGCCGCCGAGGGCCCCCTCCACCGTTTTGCCCGGGGAGATCGGCGAAAGCGGATGGCGGCCATAGCGGCGGCCGATCGCATAGGAGCCGATATCGGTGGCCACGATCAACAGACAGGCCATGAGCATCAGCACCATGCCGGAGCTCAGCGGCGGCCAGCCCGCGGGCCAGGCGGCCAGCCGAGGCGCCAGGGCCAGATCCGTGAGATCGCGCAGGCGGATCCAGTAGCTGGGCAGAAAGCCCAGATAGAACAGCGCAAAGATCGAGGCGGCAATATCGGCGATGGTGCCGGTGAGCGGTTGCAGCAGCAGCCAGCCACAGATCGCTGCACCCGAGAGGGGCAGCACCGCCGCCGCCAGATCCGCCGCGAAACCCATCCCCACCGCGTCACCCTCATGGGCCCACTGGGTGGTGAGCAGCAGCAGCTGCACCAGCACCAGGGTGGTTTTGCTGGCGGGCCGGATCCCCTTGGCCTGGGCCATGCGGAAGTACTCCAGCAGGCCCAGGTGCACCATCAGCCCCAGGGCCACGGTGAACCACCAGCCCCCCAGGCCCACCACCAGCAGACCAAAGCCGCCGGCGGCGTAGCCGCTCAGCAACCGCTGGGGGGAGGTGCGCGTGCGGGGGGAGGGAATCACCGGCTCAAGAGGACGTTCAGGGCCGCTCAGCGGCGATCAGGAACAGCGGTTCGGCTGCGGCCAGCCGGGCCTGGCTGCCGCGGCGCTGCATGCGGTGCACGGTGGCCTGCACCACCTGAAGATCGCGGGCCTCCAGCTGGCCTAGGGTATCGGTGGCATCCACCAGGCCCTCCAGGCTGGTGGTGCTGATCACCAGGCGTCCGCCGGGCACGAGGGCGGCCCACACCTGATCCAGCACCTGCCGCAGCGGCCGGCCCACCTCCAGCAACACGCGATCGGGGTTCGCCGGAAGCTGGGCCAGCCCCTCCGGGGCCTCACCGGCGTGGATGTGCAGATTGGCGATGCCGAAGCCCAGGCGATTGCGCTCCAACAGATCGATCGCATCGGGATCGCGTTCCAGGGTGTGCACGGCGCCGGCAGGCATCAGGCGGGCGATCTCGAGGGCCAGGGCACCGGTGCCTCCGCCCACATCCCACACCAGCGAATCGGGCCGTGGCCGCAGGTGGGCCAGCAGCATCACCCGCAGTTCCATCGGCGTGGGGCTAAAGCCAGGCGCATCGGCGAACAGGGTGTCGGGCAGGCCGGGGGTGACGAAATCCCACTGGACCGGGACGTCTGCTTCAGCGCCCATCGCCTGATCCCGTCGCAACCGCCATGCCGGCCCTGCCCATCAGGCCACAACCTTCACCGTATCAGCGATCTGCCCGGGCCACAGCCGCTGCTGCTCCAACAGCCAATCGCGCCGAGCCGCATCGATCCTTTCACCGGGAATCAGCAGCGGAATCCCCGGGGGATAGGGGCACAGCGGTTCGGCCGCAAGGCGGCCGGCCGCCGCCGCCAGGGGCAGCCGCTCGGCTGCGAGGCGCCAGGCCTGGCCGAGGGGTAGCTCCGGCTCCGCCAGGGCAGGCAGTGGCGGCCGGCTGAAGGGAGGGCAGGGATCACCGCCCAGGGCGCCGCGCAGGCGCAGCAGGAGGCGCGGCAGCTTCCAGGGGAGCCCAAGCGGCGGCCGCATCCCCAGGCAGAAGGTGAGGGCCCCTGGCTCCGGCAGCTCGGCGATCACGCCCCGCTGGAGCAGCCAGTCGTCGGCCTCCAGACCGTTGATGCCCAGCGCTGCCGTGTGCAGCACCAGCCGCAGGGGGTCGTGATTGGGGAGCAGCGGCAGGCCGGCAGCCTGAAGGCGCTGCCCCAGGGCCTCGGCCCGTGTGAGCGCCCGCCCCAACTGGCGGCGGCCGGCCGGGCCATGGAGATGGTGCAGGGCCGCTGCGCTGGAGGCCAGCAGCAGGGCACTGGGGCTGGAGGTCTGCAGCCAGAGCAGCGCCCGCTCGATGGGCTCGGCAGCGATGCAAGCCGTGGGGCCCTGCAGCAGCACTGCGCTCTGGGCCAGGCCACCGGCCGCCTTCTGCAGCGACTGCACCACCAGATCAGCGCCGCAGGCCAAGCCAGCGGGTGGCAGGCGGCCATCCAGACCGAGGTGGGCGCCATGGGCCTCATCCAGCAGCACCGGCAGCCCGCGGCTGTGGACCACGGCGATCAGACCGGCCAGATCACCCACCAGCCCCTGGTAGCTGGGCGACACCAGCACCACGGCCGCCAGGGGGCCCGCCGCCAGGGCCTGATCCAGCAGGGCCGCCAGCTGCGGCGGCGTGGGGGGGAGCCACAGACCGCTGGAGGCATCGACGGGGAGATCGAACAGCACCGGCCGCAGCCCACCCAGCAGACAGCCATGCAGCAGCGAACGGTGCAGGTTGCGGGGCAGCAGCACCCGATCGCCCGGATCGGCCAGGGCCAGCAGGGCCGCCTGCAGCAGGCCGCTGGCGCCGTTCACGCCGAACCAGCAGCGCTGGCCCCCCAGCCGAGCGGCCACCGCGGCCTGGGAGGCCGCCACGGCACCCTCCGGCTCCAGGGGACCACCGATCGCCGGCAATTCCGGCAGATCCCAGGCCGCAGGCGAGCGGCGCAGCAGCCGGCTGAGGCCGGGGGCGAGGCCGCGACCGCGGCCATGGGCCGGCAGGTGCAAGGGCAGCAGGCCCCGGGGCGGCGCGGCCATCAGGCGGCTGAGCAAGGGCTCCGGCTCACCGTGGCGCTGCAGCGGAGCCATGGCCGTCTGGCTGTGGTTTCTAGAGTCTGCTGCCACAGCTGATGCCCGCCTTGGCCATGTCGCCTGCTGCGCCGCCAAAGCCCACGGGGGGAGCAGCTCCTGAACGGCGTTACGACCCCGGTGCCGACCTGCGCTGGCTGCTGCTGCGGCCTTGGTTGCTGTTGAGCCGCCTGGCGGTGGTGCTGTGGCAGCTGCTGAGCCTGGCGCTGGTGCTGGTGGTGCAGGGCAACAGCCCCGATCCCAAGGTGCAGCAGCGGCTGGGCAAACGCATCTTCACCACCCTCACCAACCTGGGGCCCTGCTTCATCAAGGTGGGCCAGGCCCTCTCCACCCGGCCCGACCTGGTGCGGCGCGACTGGCTGGATCAGCTGACCCAGCTGCAGGACAACCTGCCCGCCTTCCCCCACGCCATCGCCCTGCGCACGATCGAAGCGGAGCTGGGGGCCCCGGTGCAGCAGCTGTTTGAGGAGTTTCCCGATCACCCGGTGGCGGCCGCCAGCCTCGGCCAGGTGTATCGCGCCCGGCCCGTGGGCGGCAGCTGGGTGGCGGTGAAGGTGCAACGCCCGAACCTGGAGCTCACCCTGCGGCGGGATCTGGTGCTGATCCGCCTGCTGGGGGTGACGGCCGCGCCGCTGCTGCCGCTGAACCTGGGGTTCGGCCTCGGCGAGATCATCGATGAGTTCGGCCGCTCGCTGTTCGAGGAGATCGACTACCGCCAGGAGGCGACCAACGCCGAGCGCTTTGCCCGCCTGTTCGCGGCCAACCCCGCCGTGATCGTGCCGCGGGTGGACCGCAGCCTCTCGGCCCGGCGGGTGCTCACCACCAGCTGGATCAACGGCACCAAATTGCAGCAACGCCAGGAGCTGGAAGCCCAACGGCTGGATCCGGCGGCACTGATCCGTACGGGCGTGATCGCCGGCCTCCAGCAGCTGCTGGAGTTCGGTTATTTCCACGCCGATCCCCACCCCGGCAACCTGTTTGCCCTGCCGGGCCGCAGCGGCGCCCTGGGCCACGTGGCCTACGTGGACTTCGGGATGATGGATTCGATCAGCGATGCCGACCGGCTCACCCTCACCGGGGCCGTGGTGCACCTGATCAACCGCGATTTCGCGGGCCTGGCCCAGGACTTCGTGGACCTGGGCTTCCTCAACCCCAGCACCGACCTCACCCCGATCATTCCGGCCCTGGAGGAGGTGCTGGGCGGCGCCCTGGGCGACAACGTGGGCTCGTTCAACTTCAAGGCGATCACCGATCGCTTCTCGGAGCTGATGTACGCCTACCCCTTCCGCGTGCCGGCCCGCTTCGCCCTGATCATCCGGGCGGTGGTGAGCCAGGAGGGTCTGGCGATGCGCCTGGATCCCAGCTTCCGGATCATCCGCGTGGCCTATCCCTATGTGGCCCGGCGGCTGCTGGCGGGCGACACCGCCGAGATGCGCGAAAAGCTGCTGGAGGTGCTGTTCGATCGCGAGGGGCGTCTGCAGCTGCAGCGGCTGGAGAGTTTGCTGGCGGTGGTGGAGGCCGATGATGGCGGCGG
>JBJTHL010000079.1:0-4452 GCA_046094445.1 Vulcanococcus sp. | reverse complement strand
CCGTGCCGCCGCCGTGGGGTCGGCGCTGCTGAGCAGGGCATGGCAGAGGGGTTGGCCCAGGGCACCCAGCTGGGCGCGCAGCTGCGGCTGGGGCGGCACCGCCGGCGGTGTCATCCCCTGGCTGATGGCCTTGAGATAGAGACCGCTGCCCCCCACCAGCAGCGCCATGCCGCGCCGGCGCTGTTCAGCGGCGATCACCGCCTCCGCTTCGGCCCGGAATTCCTGCAGGTTGATCGGTTGATCCGGGTCGCGCAGATCCAGCAGCTCGTGGCGCACCGCCGCCCGTTGCGCCGCCGTCGGCTTGGCGGTGCCGATGTCCATCTGCCGGTAGAGCTGGCGCGAATCCACCGACAACACCGCCAGGTCGAGGGCCTGGGCGATGGCGATGCCGAGGTCGGTCTTGCCGCTGGCGGTGGGGCCCAGCAGCACGATCAGCAGCGGTGGATGGGCGGGGCTGGTCATGGCCGCACTCTGCATGGCCGCAGGGCTTGCGCCCTGCGGTAAGGCTGCACCCCAGGGTCAAACGTTGCCTCAGAGGCCCCTGGAAGCCTCTCTATTGCATCGGTGGTAGATTGGGCCCCTAGGCACGGCCTTTGCTCGCCTCCCCTGGCCTTGCAAAGCCTTTCCCGCGGCGCGACAACGCTGCGGGGGCACTGCCCAGGCCCGTGCCCCCGTCGGAACCCATGAGCGAAGCCACGAAAGTTCAGGCTGCCTACGGCGCCGAGCAGATCCAGGTGCTGGAAGGCCTGGAGCCGGTGCGCAAACGGCCGGGCATGTACATCGGCACCACCGGGCCGCGGGGGCTGCATCACCTCGTATACGAGGTGGTCGACAACTCCGTGGATGAGGCGCTCGCCGGCCACTGCGACGAAATCCTGGTCGTCCTCAATGAGGACGGCAGCTGCGCCGTCACCGACAACGGCCGTGGCATCCCCACGGATATCCACCCGCGCACGGGCAGGAGCGCCCTGGAAACGGTGCTCACCGTGCTGCACGCCGGCGGCAAGTTCGGCGCCGGTGGTTACAAGGTGTCCGGCGGCCTGCACGGCGTGGGCGTGTCGGTGGTGAACGCCCTCTCGGAATGGGTGGAGGTCACGGTGCACCGCCAGGGGCAGGAGCACCGCCAGCGCTTCGAGCGCGGCGCCCCGATCGGCATGCTGGCCTCCACACCGGCCGCCGACCCGGCCCGCACCGGCACCTCGGTGCGGTTCCTGCCGGATCTCGAGATCTTCAGCGGCGGCATCGAGTTCGATTACCACACCCTCTCGGCTCGTCTGCGCGAGCTGGCCTATCTCAATGGCGGTGTGCGCATCGTCTTCCGCGATGAGCGGCCGGCGGCCCGCAATGGCGAGGGTGAGGCCCACGAGGAGATCTATCACTACGAAGGCGGCATCAAGGAATATGTCGCCTACATGAATGCCGAAAAGGATGCGCTGCATCCGGAGATCATCTATGTGAACTCCGAGAAGGATGGCGTGCAAGTGGAGGCGGCTCTGCAGTGGTGCGTGGATGCCTATTCCGACAACATCTTCGGCTTCGCCAATAACATCCGCACCGTGGATTGCGGCACCCACATCGAGGGCCTGAAAACGGTGCTCACCCGCACCCTCAATGCCTTCGCCAAGAAGCGCGGCAAGCGCAAGGATGCGGATGCCAACCTGGCCGGCGAGAACATCCGCGAGGGTCTCACCGCCGTGCTGTCGGTGAAGGTGCCCGAGCCGGAGTTCGAGGGGCAGACCAAAACCAAGCTCGGCAACACCGAAGTGCGCGGCATCGTGGATTCGCTGGTGGGTGAAGCCCTAAGCGAATACCTGGAATTCAATCCCTCGGTGATCGATCTGATCCTCGAGAAGGCAATCCAGGCCTTCAATGCCGCCGAAGCGGCCCGCCGCGCCCGCGAACTGGTGCGCCGCAAGAGCGTGCTGGAGAGCTCAACGCTCCCCGGCAAACTGGCCGATTGCTCCTCCCGCGACCCCGGCGAATCGGAGATCTACATCGTGGAGGGCGATTCGGCCGGCGGCTCCGCCAAGCAGGGCCGGGATCGGCGCTTCCAGGCGATCCTGCCGCTGCGGGGCAAGATTCTCAACATCGAGAAAACCGACGACGCCAAGATCTACAAGAACACCGAAATTCAAGCCCTGATCACGGCCCTCGGCCTCGGCATCAAGGGTGAGGAGTTTGATGAGAAGAACCTGCGGTATCACCGCATCGTGATCATGACCGACGCCGACGTGGACGGCGCCCACATCCGCACCCTGCTGCTCACCTTCTTCTACCGCTACCAGAAGGCCCTGGTGGAGGGCGGTTACATCTACATCGCCTGCCCGCCGCTGTATAAGGTGGAACGGGGCAAGAACCACAGCTATTGCTACAACGAGGGCGACCTCAAGAAGGTGATTGAGTCGTTCGGCGAGAAAGCCAATTACACCATCCAGCGCTTCAAGGGTCTGGGTGAAATGATGCCCAAGCAGCTCTGGGAAACCACCATGGATCCCACCACCCGCACGATGAAGCGTGTGGAGATTGAGGATGCCGCCGAAGCCGATCGCATCTTCACGATCCTGATGGGCGACAAGGTGGCCCCCCGCCGTGAGTTCATCGAAACCCACAGCGCTGAGCTGGATCTCACCCAGCTCGACATCTGATGCAGGGCGCCATCCGCGATGGCCGCGGTTCCGGACCGCTGGCCCCGTGGCGCTGGGTGGCCCTGCTGGGCTTTGCCTTGATTGCCCCGGTCACCCTTCCCGCCGGCGGTGCCGATCGGCGTTTACCCGAGGTGCGCCGCCGTCAGGCCGGTGAGCCTCTGATCAGCGCCGGCGCCCGCAGCCTGCAGGTCTCCCCCGAGCGGCAGGCGCCGGCCCTGGCCCGCCTGGCTGGCGATCAACCGATGCGGGTGCTGCGCCGCTGGCAGAGCCCGGCCGGTGAACACTGGCTGCAGGTGGAGGCCGCCGCCTCACCGACCGCTCTGGCCCCGGCCCGCCGCGGCTGGCTGCTGGCCTGAGCCGGCGCGGCGGGAGCCCTCCGATGCGCGACGCTCTGCTGGTGGCCATCGGCGCCGTGCCCGGCGCCTGGTTGCGCTTCCGCCTGGTGAATCATCTGGAGCCGCTGGTGCCGCGCAAGCACTGGGCCACCTTTGGCGTGAACGTGGCTGCCTGCTTCGCGCTGGGCCTGATCACAGCCCTGGAACGCAGCTGTGGCCCGCGGCCGCCGCTGGGCCTGTTGCTGGGGGTGGGCTTTCTGGGCAGCTTCAGCACCTTCTCCACCTTCAGCGTGGAGATGCTGACGGCCTGGCTCTCGGGGGCGCGCCGTCAGGCGCTGCTGTTATTGCTGGGGTCGGTGCTGGGGGGGCTGCTGGCTCTGGCCGCCGGCCTCGGCCTGGGGGGCTGAGCGATGGCTGAAGCGGGCTCGGGCAGCAGCGCTGCATCCCAACAGTTGCTGGCCCGGCGCCGCCTGCGCTTTGAGCTGCGGGAGCTGCTGCTGGTGGCGGCGGGAGCGGTGCCCGGCGCCTTGCTGCGTTGGCAGGCGGGTGTGCAGCTGGGGCCGCTGCTCGGCGGCGCTGCCGGTGCTGATCTGCTGGTGAATCTGCTGGGCTCGTTCGTGTTGGGGGTGCTGGCCGGGCCGATTCCCCACCGCACCACATTGCTGCTGTGGCTGGGCATCGGCTTCTGCGGCTGCCTCACCACCTTCAGCAGCTGGATGCTCGATCTGGTGCGGCTGCTGCAGGCCGGCCAGCCCGGCACCGCCCTGGCCCTGGTGGTTGCCAGCCTGGTGCTCGGCCTGGCCTGTGCGGCCCTCGGGCTCGCCTGCAGCCGCTGGTTGTTCCGGCGCCCGCCTCCGCTCAGGCGGCCAGGGCGGCTTCGATCGCGGCCTTCAGCTCGGCTCCCTCGGGCTCCACGCCGCTCTTGAAGCGCGCCAGCACGGTGCCGTCCTTGCCGATCAGGAACTTCTCGAAGTTCCAGGCCACCGGGCCGGCCGGCTCCGCCTGCACCAGGGTGCTGAACGGTTCGGCGCTGATGGCCACCTTGCTGAACACCGGGAAGTCCACGCCGTAGGTGGTGGAGCAGAACTGCTGGATCTCGGCCAGGCTGCCGGGCTCCTGGGCGCCGAAGTCGTTGCAGGGGAAGGCCAGCACCGTGAAGCCCTGGGGGCCGTAGGCCTGCTGCAGCGCCTGCAGGCCGGCGTATTGGCGCGTGAAACCGCAGCGGCTGGCCACGTTCACCGCCAGCACCACCTGGCCGTTGAAGGCACCCAGCGCTTGGGGTTCACCGGCGGCGTTGTTCACGGTGACGCTGCTCACATTCACGGCCATGGCTGGTTCCGGCCGCCTTGGCCGGTGGGAGGAGATGGCGGGACCTTAGCGGCTTCAGCCAATACACTCGAAACGCCGCAGCATCGGAGCGATGGGCGATCCGACTGCCGCTGCCGCCAGCAATGCCAGGGGCAGCAAGCTGG
>JBJTHL010000078.1:0-2794 GCA_046094445.1 Vulcanococcus sp. | reverse complement strand
AGGGGCTGCACACCCTCGTGCTCCTCCAGTGGTCGGGAGGCAGCAGCGCGACTGTGCTCGCCGCCGCGGGTCGGGATGGCCAGCTGGGACTCACCCCCGGCCAGGAACCTCTGTTGGGGGTGGAGATGGCCGATGCCCTGGGCCATCTCGCTCTGGGCCTCTGCGCCAGTGAGCAACCGGAAGCCCTCCCGATCCGCTCCGCCAGCGCAAGCGCCACCGGCGCAGCCCTGCTCTGCCCGGTGGGATGCGGCAGCAACCCCCAAAACCGCCCCCTGCTCCTGAGCCTCTATGACGAGCCGCCAGGGCTTGGTGAGTCCTCCCAACCGCGGCAGCTGAGGCGGCAGCAGGAGCTGCTGCTCATCGCCCAGCGGCTGGGGGAGCTGCTGGCTGATGACGGACCTGGCGGCACCCTTGGCGCAGGCCATGGCAAGAGTCAGTGATCGCCGCTTCTCGCTGCCGTGGCCCTGTTCTGGACGCAACTGGCCTCCCTGCTCGGCCCCCCGGGCCAGATTGGTCCGCCGGGACCCCAGGGCGCAGGCGTGCCGGCTGGGGGCAGCAGCGGCCAGCTCCTGCGCAAGCGCAGCGCCGCGGACCACGACAGCGAATGGGCCACAACCCCCGCCGCTGATCCCCTGTTCATTCAGGCCAGCCCGCCCAGCGCCGAGCAGCTGGCCGGCGCCTCCCGCTACCAGTGGTGGGACACCAGCGGCGGGGCCCTCAGCCTCTACCTCGAGGACGGGGTGAACTGATGGCCCTGCGCAATGCCTTTGACGAGCTCGCCCTGGAGTCCACCCTCCAGTCGCTGCGGCTCGCGGTTGCTGCCCTGACCCGCACCATCGGTCTGATGACGCCTGATGCGGCCGGGCGGATGCGGGTGAGCCTGGACACCGCCCCAGCGACCGTTGCCGCCACCCAATCCGGCACCTGGACCCTCACCACCCTCACCAACCAGAGCCAGGTGGGCGGCTACGGCGCCAACGATCAGATCCCCGCCCTGATGCACCTTTCAGCCGATTCCCTACGGCGCAACATCACGGTGAGCTGAGATGCCCATCAGCAACGGCAACCGCAAGATCCTCGATCTCAAGCGCTGGGAGTTCTGCACCCCCGCGCCCGCCGCCACCGCCGCCGGCCACTTCATCGTCTCCAGCCGGCATTACCGCCAGCAGCAACTGCTGGTGCAATCCAACACATCGGCCTTCCTCTACAACCCGGCGGAGGACGGCTGGGTGCAGGTGCCCTCCCCTGCTCTTGCCGGCACCTTTGGTGCTGGCGCCTGCGGCACCGCCGCCGCCTTCTCCACCGGTGCCACCGCGGCCGCCTCCAGCCTCACCGCCACGGCCGGCACCACCACCAGCCTCACCACCAACCAGAACCTGCAGCGGGACCTGCGGGGCTACAGCGTGTTGATCGTGGGCGGCACCAATGCCGGCCGGCTCAAGACCATCGCCGCCAACACGCTCGGCGCCAATGCGGTGCTCAGCTTCACAGAAGCAGAAGCGACGGCCTTTGATGCCACGACCCAGTACCGCCTGCTCACCCCCACCTTCTTTGTGCTCGGGGCCGGCACCCTCGCTGCAGGCTCGTTCCGGCGCTACGACTTCGCGACCAACAGCTGGATCAGCCTGTCCAACACGGGCCTGCCAGCCACGATCGGCACCGATGGCCGCCTGATCGCCACCCCCGCCTGGATCGACAACGGCTTCCGCTCCTTTGCCACAGGCACCGCCACCGGCGGCAGCAGCACCACCCTCACCAACACGGCCAAGGGCTGGAGCGTCAACCAATGGACCAACAGCCAGCTGCGCATCACCGCCGGCACCGGCGCCGGGCAGATCCGCACCGTGGCGAGCAACACCGCCACCACCCTCACGCTGAGCAGCGCCTGGAGCACCGCTCCTGATGCCACCAGTCAGTACAGCCTGGAGGGCAACGATGATTTCCTCTATTTCATCGGCAACAACGCCATCACGCTGTACCGCTACAGCATCAGCGCCAACAGCTGGTCCACCCTGTCGCCCACCACCGCCCGCGCCGCGGCGCCGGGGGCAGGGCTTTCCGGCCACTGGATCCACTCGGTGAGTGCCAGTGACTGGAGCAGCGAGAACAGCATCCGCAATGGCCGCTACCTCTATTCCTTCCGCGGTGGCGGCTCAGCGCTGCTGGACCGGTATGACATTGCCGCAGGCACATGGGAGAACGCCCTCCCCTATGCCCCAGCGACAGAGACTTTCACGACAGGCACCAAGTTTGCGTACAACGGCGATTTCCTCTATCTGCAGAAGGACGCCACCAGTCGCTGGTTCCGCTACGACTTCGCCCAGTCCGCCATGGACGGCTGGACCACCATGCTCTACCCCCAGGGTGCTGCGGTGGTGGGCGACACGGCCTTTGATGTCACCTTCCGCGAGGGAAATTCCGAGATTGTTTACATCTACATGCTGCTCAACACCTCGGCGGTGAACCTGCGGCAGATGGTGATCTGACGCCCAGCGCTGATCCGCGACTGGACTGCCGCCAGAGTGGGGCACGTCAGTCGGACGCGATCCCTGGCAATAGGCAGTGAACTGCCTTGCTGCAAGGCCTGGCCAGCACTGCTCCTGCCATGGGTTCCTGGAAATCTTCCGGTTCGATTCGTGGTCCAGAGGGTCCCGCCGGCCCCCAGGGTTCACCCGGCGCCCAAGGACCTCAGGGACCGGCTGGCCCGCAGGGACCCCAGGGGCCAGCGGGATCTCAGGGAACGCAAGGCCCAGCCGGACCGTCCGGGCCTGCGGGAGCGGCTGGCCCCCAAGGC
>JBJTHL010000077.1:0-5590 GCA_046094445.1 Vulcanococcus sp. | reverse complement strand
TCCACCGGCAGCTGTTCGGCGGGCACGGGCACCACACCGCAGCTGTCGCAGTGGATCACCGGGATCGGGCAGCCCCAGTAGCGCTGGCGCGAAATCAGCCAGTCGCGCAGACGGAACTGCACCTTTTCGCTGCCCCAGCCTTCGGCGGCGGCGGCGGCGGTGATCGCCTGCTTCGCCTCGGCGCTGGCCAGCCCATCAAAACGGCCGGAGTGGATCAGCACACCGGCTTCGGTCCAGGCACCGCCCTCGAAGGCGTGCTCATCGCTGCCTTCGGGAATGATCACCTGCTGCACCGGCAGTTCGTACTGGCGGGCGAACACAAAGTCGCGCTGGTCGTGGGCGGGCACCCCCATCACGGCGCCGGTGCCGTAGTCGGCGAGCACGTAGTCGGCGATCCAGATCGGAATCAGCGCGCCGTTGGCGGGGTTGCGCACCTGGGCGCCGATGGGAACGCCGCGCTTCGGTTTGTCGTCCGCGGTGCGCTCCTGGTCGCTCTGGCGCGACACCAGGTCGCAGAACGCCTCAACAGCAATCTCCTGATCAGCCGTGGTGAGCGCACTCACCAGCGGATGCTCTGGCGCCAACACCACATAGGAGGCGCCAAAGATCGTGTCCGGCCGGGTGGTGAACACTGTGATGCGCTCGGCGGTGTCGTTGCCGGCGGCATCCACCACGGTGAACTGCAGTTCGGCGCCGGTGCTGCGGCCGATCCAGTTGGCCTGCATGGTGCGCACCCGCTCAGGCCAGCCCTCGAGCTTGCTGAGGTCGTCGAGCAGTTGCTGGGCGTAATCCGTGATCTTCAGGAACCACTGGCGCAGCTTGCGCTTCTCCACCAAGGCGCCGGAGCGCCAGGAGCGGCCCTCGCTATCCACCTGCTCGTTGGCGAGCACGGTCTGATCGATCGGGTCCCAGTTCACCGTGGCGTCTTTTTGATACGCCAGGCCCGATTCCAGGAACTGCAGGAACAACCACTGGGTCCAGCGGTAGTAATCGGCGTGGCAGGTGGCCACCTCGCGATCCCAGTCGATCGAGAGACCCAGCTGGTTGAGCTGCTCGCGCATTGAGGCGATGTTCTGGTCGGTCCAGGCGCCGGGATACACGCCCGGTTCGATCGCCGCGTTCTCCGCCGGCAGGCCGAAGGCATCCCAGCCCATCGGATGCAGCACCTGTTTGCCGCGCAGGCGCTGCACCCGTGCCACCACATCGGTAATCACGTAGTTGCGCACATGCCCCATGTGCAGATTCCCCGAGGGATAGGGGAACATCGACAGGGCGTAAAACGCGTCGTCGCCGGGCTTCAGCTCCGGCGTGTCGTGCAGGCCATTCTCCTGCCAGGCCCGTTGCCAGCCGGCTTCAATCGCCTGGGGTAGGTAGCGGCTGCTCTCGCTCACGGGCTGGCTGGGATCCGATCGGCTGATGCTCCCATAGCCATTGGCGGCGGGGCGCAGCGCCCCGGTGTCAGACCAAAGCGCGAATCAGGGCGATGGCCTCGCGGCTCACCAGCACAAGCTCTGCCCCCAGGTCCTGCTGCAGCGCCAGGAAACTGGCGTCGATCCAGCGGGGAATCCCGCTGGTGCTGCTGCCGTCGTGCAACTGAATCACCAGGTTGGTGCGGCTGCGAATCCAGGCCTGGATCTGGCGGACGCCCGGCTGCGATGTATCGAGCTCGCCGGGGCGCGGGCCAGTGGAGCTCCCCATAAGATCCACCTCAACCCTTTGTTCTGCCCCGCAGGCTGCCGTCCGTGCTCGAGTTCAGCAAGTACCAGGGTCTGGGCAACGACTTCCTGATGCTCGATGGCCGAGCTGCGGGCCACAGCGATGAGCTGTTCGGCCTGACGGCCCAGCTGGTGCAGCAGCTCTGCGACCGCCGCTTCGGCGTGGGCGGCGACGGCGTGATCCTGGCGCTCCCCCCCAACAGCGGGGGTGAGCTGCGGATGCGCATCTTCAATGCCGATGGCAGCGAGCCGGAGATGTGCGGCAACGGCATCCGCTGTCTGGCACGCTTCCTGGCCGACCGCGATGGCGACGGTCCGGGGCGTACCTGGCAGATCGACACCCTGGCCGGCCGCATCGTTCCTGAACTCCTGGCCGACGGCACCATCCGCGTGGACATGGGCGCTCCGTTCCTGCAGCCCGAGCAGGTGCCCACCACACTGGCCGTCGGTGCCGCCGGACTGCCCCAGGGGGAGCTGGAGGTGGATGGCGAGGTCTTCGCCGTGGCGGCCGCCGGCATGGGCAATCCCCATGTGGTGATCCCTGTGGATGCCGTGGATGAAATCGATCTGGAGCGCTTCGGCAGCCACCTCGAGCTGCACCCCGCCTTTCCAGCCAGAACGAACGTGCACTTCGTGGAGGTCCTGGCCCCCGACCACCTGCGCATGGTGGTGTGGGAGCGCGGCGCCGGGCCCACCCTGGCCTGCGGCACCGGAGCCTGCGCCACCCTGGTGGCCTGCCACAGCCTGGGTCTGAGCGAACGGCGGGCCCGGCTCGACCTGCCCGGCGGCCCACTGATCATTCACTGGGATGAAGCCAGCGGCAAGGTGTTCATGGATGGGCCGGCCGAGCTGGTGTTTGAAGGGGTGATCCCGGATGCCGACGAGGTCGCCGCCCTGCGGCGCCAGGCCGCCGAGCAGACCAGCCCTGTGGCCGCTGCAGCCGCAACGGCGGCCCCCAGCGCCGCCACGACCCCGGCCAAAGCGGAGATCGATTGCGCCACGGTGTGCGCCAACGGCTGCATCCGTCCCGACAACTGCCCCAGCGCTGAAGCGCGGGCACGGGTGGCCGCCCTGCTCAGCAGCACCTCCCTCGACGATCTGGTCACGATCGCCACCAACTCCCTGGAAACCCGCACCCGCGCCCGCTTCGAGCGGGACACGAGCTCCGGAGCCTGATCCAGAGCCATGGCGGCTGCAGCCGGCGCCGGCCCCAACGGCGGCATCTACCTCGATGCCAGCGCCACCAGCCCACCGGCGGAGGGCGTGCTGGCGGCTATGGCTGCTGCCCAGGCTGAGGCCTGGGCCAATCCCTCAAGCTTGCATGGCTTCGGGCTGGCGGCGGCCGAATCCCTGGAGCGCAGCCGTGCCGGCCTGGCGCAGCGGCTGGGCTGCCGCAGCGAGGAGGTGGTATTCACCTCTGGAGGCAGCGAATCGATTCACCTGGGGCTGCTGGGGGCCGCGGCACTCCTGCCCCCGGGTCGGCTGGTGATCTCGGCGGTGGAGCATCCCGCCACAACGGCGGCCGCCGCCGCCCTTGCTGCCAGGGGCTGGGAGGTGGCGGTGGCGCCGGTGGATCGCCAGGGTTTCATCAACCCGGAACCCTTCGCAGCCTTGCTGGCTCCGCCCACACGGATCGTTTCGCTGATCTGGGGCCAGAGCGAGGTGGGCAGCCTGCAGGCGATCGCTGCGCTGGGGCACAGCTGCCGGCAGGCGGGAGTCCTGCTGCACGCGGATGCGGTGCAGGTGGTGGGCCACCTGCCGCTCCGCTTTGCCGACTTGCCGATCGACCTGCTGAGCCTCACGGCCCACAAGCTGCAGGGGCCCCGCGGCATCGGGGCACTGCTGGTGCGCCAGGGGGTCCCCCTCCGCCCGCAGATCGGCGGAGGCGGCCAGGAGGAGGGGCGGCGAGCCGGTACGGAATCGGTCGCCCTGGCCGCTGGCTTCCGTGCAGCCCTGGAGCTGGCCGACCAGCGCCTGCAGGCCCGTGGCGATGGCGACCCTCTGCGTGATTGGCGGGATCGGCTGCTGGAGCGGTTAGTGGTGCTCCCTGGCGTGGTGCTGAGCGGGCCTGACCCGCGTGCAGGCCAACAACGGCTGCCCCATCACCTCAGCCTGCTCATTTCGGATACGCAGGGTCGGCCCGTGCCGGGCCGGCAGCTGGTGCAGGCGCTCTGGCGGGAGGGCTACGCCGTCAGCAGCGGCTCCGCATGCAGCAGTGGCCGTACAAGGCCTAGCGCGGTGCTGGAGGCCCTGGGCTACAGCCCAGCGGTGGCCAGCAGCGGGCTGCGCCTCAGCCTGGGGCCCTGGCTTCGCCAGGAGCAGCTGGAGGGGTTTCCGGAGGCCCTGCAGCGGGCCCTGGCAGGGTTGCCGGGGCCCTGATCGGTCCAGTCCAGTCCCGATTGTTGACCCTTAGGGTCGGCAGCAGACGTGCCCCACCCATGCTCCCCGCCGACCTGCGCACCGCGGAAGCCGAAGCCCTGCAGGCTGCGGCGGCAGCCCTGGCGGAGGGCTCCCGTGGGCTCTGGACCGTGGAGTTCCGCTTCGAGGGTCTGCGGATGATGCCGGTGGCCCTGCGCCTGCTGGCGGGCCTCAGCCCGCGGGTGGCGGATCTGCGCCTGGTGTTTCCCGATGCCGGCGCCACTGCCCTGGCCAAGCGCGACGCCCCCGATCAGGCTGGCCAGCTCACGAGCCTCGGCGACCTGCAGCGCCTGCAGCAGGCCGATGGCGGCAGCGACGGCACCGTGATCCTGGTGGCGCCCACCCCGGCCGACTACGACGACGTGGAGCGGGTCTGCGCCCAGCATCGCGGCGTGGCGTTCCTGCTGAATGGTCGACTGGAGGATGCGGCCATCGGCATCGGCACGGTGGCCCGCGAGCGGCGGCGCGGCTTCCTGGCGGGTTGGCGCAGCGCCTATGCCCTGATCCCTACCGGTGATGGCGCCCTGCGTCAGGCCCACCCCGGCCCCTGGGAGCTCTATCGCCGCGACACCGATGGCTACCGCCCGGTCACCACGTTCGACACCCGGCCCGATCCGGAGCAGCAGGCTGAAGCGCTGCAGGCCGGCGGCGTGGGCCGCTCCCTGCAGGCGGTGGATCGCTTCATCGAAGGCCTGCGCAGCTGAGGGATCAGCGGTTCCATCGGGCCTTGTGCCAACCGGGGGTGCTCCTTACAGTTCGGGCCTTGCATGGTGGTGCATGGCTGAGACAACCCGTCGGTTCGGTCTGGTGGATGCGGGAGCCGCCCTGGCCGTTCTTCTGGCCGCCGGCGGTGTGATCTGGAGCCCCAAGCTCGGTGGAGCCGTGGCCCGCGCCACCGGCGGTGTGCAGCCCGTGACGGTGCTGGTGGATGTGCGCGGTGTCCCCGCCGCTGATCCCCAGGGATTGGTGGCGGCGGCACGGGCCGGCGGCAAGGTGGCCATCGTGATCCGCAACCAGCCCCACGGCAGCGTGATGGTCAGCAACGTGATTCCCCTGCAACGGCGGCTCTCGGTACTGCAGCCTGATGGACGGGTGCTGAGCGCCCCGGACCCCAACCAGCAGGTGTTCGGCACCCTCGATGCGCGCTTTGTGCTGCAAGGGGAGGGGCGCAAGGGTGCCGATGGCGTTGTGTTCGGCAACCAGAACCTCAAGATCGGAGCTCCGGTGGAGATTGAGGGCGAGCAGTACCGGCTCATGGGCACCGTTACCGGGCTCCGCCTCAATGAGGGCTGAGTCCATGGGTCTGCCCCCGTTATGCGCCGCCCGAATAGCCGGCCGCCTGGTGCTGGCGATGCCGCTCCTGCTGGCCACCCAGCCAGCAGGAGCGGTGCCGGCCGTGCTGGTCGGTGGCCAGGACGCGTCGGTGCCGGTGGCCGTGATGCCCCAGGCTCCGTCGC
>JBJTHL010000076.1:0-13996 GCA_046094445.1 Vulcanococcus sp. | reverse complement strand
GATCAGCGCCGTGAACACAAACAGGCTGCCGCCGCCCTGCTGGGCCAGAGAAGCCCCCATCTGCACGATCTTCACCGGGCCACTCACCTGGCCGGCGGTTTCGCCGAAGTGGGTGAACAGGGTGGTGAAGCCACCCACGGTGCGGCGCACCAGCAGGGTGAAGTCGTGGTTGGCCTGGCGGATCGGTTCGAGCGGGCCGCGGGCGGGGCGGAACGCCTCCTGGCCGTTGGGCTGCAGTTCGGCGCCGATGCGGCCGACGCCGCCCACATCCGCAGGGGTGAGCCGCAGCTGCAGCGGTTGGCCGTCGCGTTCGGCCGTGAGCTGCAGGGTGCGCTCCGGCGACGCCTTGATCCTGGCCACCAGCTCACTCACGGCCTGCTGGCCGCCGGCGATCGGCTGGTCGGCGATGCCCACGATCCGGTCGCCCGGGCGCAGGCCCGCTGCGGCGGCGGCCTGGCCGCCCTGCACGCCCGCGACCAGAACGCCCGGTGTGGCGCTGAAGCCGGCCGGGATGCCCACCACGACCCCCTGGGCCACGAGCACGGTCCAGGCCAGCAGCAGGTTGGCCAGCACGCCCGCGGCAATCACCAGTGCCCGCTGCGGTAGCGGCCGATTGCGCAGCAGGTCTGGGTCGTCGGCCGGGATCGGGCTGTCCTCGTCGTCGTCGGGGAAGGCCACGTACCCCCCCAGCGGAATGGCCCGCAGGGCGAACTGCACCCCGCGGCGCTGGCGCTGCACCAGCACGGGCCCGAAGCCCACCGAAAAGCCGCTCACGCGAATGCCCTGCCAGGTGGCGGCGAAGAAATGCCCGGCTTCGTGCACCACGATCAGGCCGGCCAGGATGGCCAGGGCCGTCAGAACACCCATGCGCGCAGAGCAGCCTTGCGGGCCGTATCAACAGTTGCCCCATTGTGGTGGGCCGGCCTGGCCGCTGCCGGGGGGCGCTCCGCCCGCGCCATAGCGTTGGAGGACGCCGTCTGCCCCCATGCCTCAGCGCTGTGATGCCCTGCTCGTGGGCGCCGGAATCATGGGCGCCACCCTTGCCAGCCTGCTGAAGCAGCTGGAGCCGGGGCTTGCGGTGGTGGTGCTGGAGCGGCTGCCGGCCCTGGCGGCCGAGAGCAGCGCGGCCATGAACAATGCCGGCACGGGCCACGCCGCCAACTGCGAGCTGAACTACACGCCCGAGGCCGCCGATGGCTCGGTGCCGATCGCCAAGGCGTTGGCGATCAATGCCGCTTTTGAGCTGAGCCTGCAGTACTGGAGCTCCCTCCGGGAGGAGGGGGTGTTGGCGGATGCAGCGGCGTTTCTACGGCCGGTGCCGCATCTGAGCTGCGTGTGGGGTGAGGCGAATGTGGCCTACCTGCGGCGCCGCCATCAGGCCCTGAGCGCCACCCCTCAGTTCGCCGACATGGCCTGGAGCAGCGATCCGGCGGAGCTGCGCCGGTGGATGCCCCTGGTGATGGAGGGCCGCAGCCTGGCGCAACCGCTGGCGGCCACCCGTGTGGCCCGTGGCACCGATGTGAATTTCGCTGCCCTCACGGAGCTCCTGCTTCAAGGGGTGGAGGTGCGCCGCGGCGAACAGGTGCGCCGCCTCGAGCGCACCGCCCGCGGATGGCGGCTGCACAGCAGCGGTGGCGCCTACGAAGCGCCGTTCGTGTTCCTGGGGGCCGGCGGCGGCAGCCTGCCGTTGCTGCAGGCTTCCGGCATCCCGGAGGCGCGGCTGTATGGCGCCTTCCCGGTGAGCGGCCAATGGCTGGTCTGCCGCAATCCAGAGGTGATCGCCGGCCATAACGCCAAGGTGTATGGCAAGGCGGCGGTGGGAGCGCCGCCGATGTCGGTGCCGCATCTCGATACCCGCTGGATCGAGGGCCAGCGCGCGCTGCTGTTCGGTCCCTACGCGGGCTTCAGCACCCGCTTCCTACGCCAGGGCTCGCTGTGGGACCTGCCACGGGCGCTGCGGCCCTACAACCTGCTGCCCAGCCTGCAGGCGGGGGTGGAGAACATCGATCTGGTGGGCTATCTGGTGGGGCAGGTGCTGCAGTCGATGGAGCAGCGGCTGGTCAACCTGCGCCAGTTCCTGCCCACCGCTGAGGCGCCCGACTGGCAGCTGGCGGTGGCCGGCCAGCGGGTGCAGATCATCAAGCGGGTGAACGGCCGCGGCTGCCTGCAGATGGGCACGGAGCTGGTGACCAGCGCCGATGGCTCCCTGGCGGCCCTGCTGGGGGCCTCACCGGGGGCGTCCACCGCGGTCGACACCATGCTGCAGCTGCTGGGCCGCTGCATGCCGGAGCGCCTGGCCAGCGCCGCCTGGCAGCAGCGGCTGCGGCAGCTGATCCCCGCCTGGAACGAGCCGCTGGCGGCCGATGCGCTGCGGTTGGCGGCCTGGCGTGCCCGCAGCGATCAGCTGTTGGGCCTGGGGGGCGGTTGAGCCCTGGCGTGCGTCAGACCGCGACCGCGCTGAGCCGATCGCTGCCGAAGTAGGGCACCTGGGCGGCCGGTAGCAGCACCGAGCCATCGCTCTGCTGGCCGGCCTCCAGCAGGGCAGCCATGGTGCGCCCCACCGCCAGGCCGCTGCCGTTGAGGGTGTGCACCAGCTGGGTGGTCTTGCCGTCCTTGCAGCGGATGGCCGAGCGGCGGGCCTGGAAGTCGCCACACACCGAGCAGCTGGAGATTTCGCGGTAGGCGCCGCTGCCCGCCAGCCACACCTCGAGGTCATAGGTGCGGGCGGCGGAGAAGCCCATGTCGCCGGTGCAGAGCTCGATGCGGCGGTAGGGGAGTTCCAGGGCCTCCAGCACGCTTTCGGCGTCGCGGGTGATCTGCTCGTGGGCGTCGGCGGAGTGCTCGGGGTGGGCGAACCAGTAGAGCTCCACTTTGTTGAACTGATGCAGGCGGATCAGGCCACGGGTGTCGCGCCCGTAGCTGCCGGCTTCACGGCGGAAGCAGGGGGTATACGCCACGTAGCGCAGCGGCAGCTGCTCGGCCGGGATCACCTCATCGCGGTGCAGCGAGGTCACGGGCACCTCGGCGGTGGGGGTGAGCCAGAGGTCGTCTTCGGCGCAGCGGAAGCTTTCCTCTGCGAACTTGGGCAGCTGGCCGGAGCCCGTCAGGCTGGCGCTGTTCACCAGGATCGGCGGTAAAACCTCGCGGTAGCCCTTGCCGC
The DNA here is from genome assembly GCA_046094445.1 of Vulcanococcus sp. Taxonomy (GTDB): domain Bacteria; phylum Cyanobacteriota; class Cyanobacteriia; order PCC-6307; family Cyanobiaceae; genus Vulcanococcus. The sequence goes on along the minus strand of JBJTHL010000076.1, from coordinate 10,836 downwards.
CGTGCAGGTCGAGCATGAAGTTGATCAGGGCCCGCTCCAGCCGTGCCCCCAGGCCCTGCAGGGTGATGAACCGGCTCTGGGCGATGCGCACGGAACGCTCTGTTTCCCACAGGCCCAGGCGCTCGCCGATCTGCCAGTGCTCCTCGAGCGCTTCTCCGGCGGTGGCCTGGCGGGGGGCGCCCCAGCGCTTGACCTCACGATTGTCGCGTTCATCGCGCCCATCGGGGGCGTCAGCCGCCGGCAGGTTGGGCAGGGCCAGGAGCTGCTCGCGCAGCAGGGCCTCCAGGGCCTTCTCACGCTCTTCGAGGCCCGCCACCTGCTGCTTGATGGCGTTGCCCTGATCCCGCAGGGCCTGCACCTCGGGCCCGTTGGCCAGGGCGCCGCCCTGGATCAGCTGGCCCACCTGCTTGCCGATCCGGTTGCCCTCGGCCTGCAGGGAGCTGCGCTCCGCCTCCAGGTCGCGCTCCTGCAGAGCGAGGGCCTGGGCGGCGGAGAGGTCGATCGTGAGGCCGCGGCGCGCGAGCTGGCTGGTGATCAGCTCGGGGTTGTCACGCAGCAGGCGCTGGTCGAGCACGGCACATCGGATCTGTGGGGTTCACAGTACAGCGGAGCCCGCTATCGATGTCTGTCACAGCGGCCGATTGGCCTGCTTCAACATGTTGATCTGTGGATGATCTCCTGGCTACCTGTGTTGATGACTGGCCAGTTTGATGGCTGCCCGGTGCGGGCTGGGCTTCAAAGATCTTTGCGACCGTCCTTGAAGATGACGATCTCCACGTTTTGCAGTTGCTTGCTGCTGCCATCCACCGTGGATGTCAATGTGCAGCTCGTTTGGTTGCAGGCTCCTGAGAGTGTGTAGCCAGCAGCATTCTCGGTGAGAAATACGATATCCAGTCCAGAGCCTCCCTGGATGCTGTCGTTGCCCGTGCCCGGGGCATATTGGTTGGTGCCGCTGCCGCCGATCAGCGTGTCGTTGCCCTGGCGGCCGATCAGCACATCGTCGCCCGATCCGCCGTTGAGCGTATCGGCGTCGTTGGTGCCGCGCAGCACATCATTGCCGTTGCCGCCGCTGAGGGTGGCTCCTCCAGATTCGCCGGCTTCCAGCACATCATTGCCAGTGGTTCCAATCAGTGTGTCGCCACCGCCGCAGGCCAGTCCGGCTGTCCCCAGCGAAAAACTATCCCCGGCGGCGCTGCCGATGAAGGCAGCGATGTTGTTGGCGGCTACGCACAGGGAGGCCTCACGCGGGGTCAGAAAGTCGGGGTTGATGCGCGAGGCGCTGGCTGTGGTGAGTTGGAAGAAGTTGCTGCGATTGCCTTTGAGCGTCAGTCCGATCTCCAGCTGTTTGCTGCCGGTGATCACGGCGCTCAGTCCACCACCGGCGGCTGCAGCATCCAGGCCATCGGCCACCACGCCATTGCTGAGGCTGGTGGCATAGGAGCCGTCGTCGTTGATGCTGGGGCCGCAGCGCCAGAGGCTGTTGTCGGCTTTGAGGGTGGTGGGGCTGGATTTCACGCCATAGATCACCGGGGGCAGATCCAGGCGCAGCATCAGGGCAAAGCGAAACTGCGCCGGTGTGATCGCACAGGCGGCCGGGATGCTCACGGTGGTCAGTGAGGTGTCCATGCGTTCGCTCAGTGCCGCTTCCGCCACCAGCAGGCCCGCGGCCTGAGCCCAGGTTTCGCGCAGGCGCTCGAACCCGGCCATGCGGCTGTTGAGCGTGAGCTGCTGCACGATCAGTGAGCCGGCGGCCGCCAGCACCAGGGCGCCCGCCGCTGTGGCCACCAGAAGCTCCACCAGGCTGAAGCCCTGGCTGCTGGAATCAACCGTTGGTTTCACAGTGGCCACTGCGGATCGTTCCATAGCGGATGATGCCGTTGGGTTGAATCACCAGCGCGCAGGTTTTGGCTTGCTCAGTACCTGAGAAAAATTCAAAGACGGCATTGCGTTGGTTCGTGCCGCGGGGCGAAAAGGTGAGCGTTGCGTTGCTGTTGCTGCTGTTGCTCCCGCAGGCTGCTGAAACGCTGTTGGGCTCGATCGGATCGCTGTTGTGGTAGCAAAAGCTGATCGTCGCTGATCCTGAGCTGATGGTGCTGAGGTTCAGGGCGGGAAACGTGCCACAAGCATTGTCGCTGGCCGCCTCCAGGGTGGTGCTGCTCGGTGTTACGGCGATGCTGCAGGCCTGGTTCTGCTGCATCGCCCGTTTGCGGATGCCTGCCAGCCATTCGGCTGTAGCACTGGAAGCCGATTGCAACGCCTGATATCTCGCGTGCTGCAGATAGGATCTCACCAGCAGGCCAGACAACAGCGCCAGAATCACCACCGCCACCAACAGTTCGATCAGGGTCAGCCCCTGGCTGTGCCGATGGTTGTGGTGGTTCATGATCAAGTGCACCACGGCTGCGCATTGGCCACCATGTAGGCCACATGGCGGATGCTGATCGGGGCCGATACGGCATACGTGATGGCGATGATATTGCCACTGTGCTGGATCCTCCTGGTGATCACCGGTTGGCGCAGGGCCTGGGCGGATGTGGCGTCGATGCTGAGGTTGGAGCTGCCGGCTGCAAAGCTGGAGTCCTCCGCAGCGGCGGCTGAGGCCAGGGTCTGGCTCTGGCAGTTGGCGGCAGGAGGCACGTAAGCATTGGTGAGGCCGCCCTGATTGGCGGCCGTCAGGCAATCGGCCGTGTTCAGGTAGCTGGCTGTTGAGCACGACCACAGGCGTGTGGCTTTGTAGCGCATGGCTTCGATGTCGCGAATGATCAGGCTGGAGATTCCATCGCGGATGCGGGCATTCTCGGCATTGGCCAGATAGCCGTTGAACAGTTGCAGGCTCACCGACGTGGCGATGGCCAGAACCAGGGCGGCGATCGCAACCTCCACAACCGAGAACCCCAGCTGATCGGGACTGCCCGTTGGTGCTTTGCCTCGCGGCTCGCGCGCGGGCCGCAGAAGGCGTCGAGAGCGGGGCTGTGGGTTCAAGCGGCTACTGGCTGGTGGAGCTCGACCAGGCGGTGATGCCGGCCCCGGCAAAGTCGCGGATGCTCACGTTGAAGCTGTCCCCCAGGCTGTTGGTGAGCAGGCCACCCATGTCGTCGGGCACCTGAATATCGCCATTGTTGCTCGAGGAGCCGCAACCTCCGCTTCCACCACCGCCGTAGCGATTGGCCCAGATGCCACCGCGAAGATCCGGGGATGTGCTGCCACCATTGATGCCCACACAGGCATCCGGCATATAAACGAAGGCATTCACCGCGGAACTCCCTCCGTTGATCACGAACGTTTGCCTGTAGCTGGCATTCTGATCGGCAGGTAGGCCGAAGAACACCAGATTCTGTGGTGATCCGCTATGGGCGATCACCGCCTGGCCGCTGAGGGTGAGGTTGCCATCGAAATAGATCCGCATCGGACCTGGGCTGGTGTTGAAGGTCAGACTTTGTGATCCACTCAGGCTGACGCTGGCAATTCGGCAATAGGTGACGCCACTGTCCACCACGCAGGCCCCGCCATTGCTCTGGCCGGCCGTGATCGTGGTGGTTGTGGTGATGGCAACACCCACGTTCGGCAGCGTCGCTGGGGGTTGCGGGATCGGTGGCAGGGGAATGGAGCCTGCAAACAGGGTGCCATTCACAACCGATTGCGTTCCTTGGCCGATCTCGGAGGACAGCTGGCTCTGGCTGGTGCCCGAGCAGCTGAGGCAGAGGATATTGCCGTTGATCTGGCCGAACACGTCGTTGCCGCCCAGGTTGATGGTGCTGCCGATCAGGCCTGGAAACCCGGAGGTGGTGGGGGGGGTGGTGATGCGGCCGCCACAGTTCTTGGGCACCACCTGGATCCCGGTGGTGATGATCGAGGAGGCGATCACCGATCCTGAGTCCCCGCTGATCTCGCCTTTGATTTTCAGGGTTCCGGTGCCGCCGTAATAGGCGTTACCATTGAAATCGTAGGCGGTAATGATATAAGTCCCAATACTGTTGTTGCCGCTGTCGCGAATACTGCCACTGGTCGGCATCGCTGAGAAGTTGGTGCTGGCGCCAGGGCAGATCTGGGTTGGGTTCAGGCTGGCGCTGCCCCAACTGCTGAGGTTGCGAACCAGCAGATAGCGGTAGGTGCTGTTCAGCTTGTCCAGGGTGATGGTCAGCCCTGCTTCCGCCACGTCCTGGGCTAGCCGGGCCTGATATTGCCTGCCGCTGCCCGCTCGGGTAGCACTGCCGGCGATGGCCAGGCCGATGCATCCCACCAGCACGATCGCGGCAGCCACCAGGGTGGTGGGGAGTACAAACCCCCCGTCGCGACCAGGCCCTGGCAGCCCTCCGGCGTGGGGGCTCTCTGGTCTCGGGAGCAGCTGCAGGACGGGGATCGGGCTGGCCATTGCGCAGCCCTCCAGGGTCAGAGTGCTGCGTTCAGGCTAGGTCTCAGCCCAGGCAGGGGCAAGGCAGGAATGCGGCCTCAGAGAACCTGCACCACCTCGGCCACTTCAGGGATCGCTTCGCGCAGTTTGCGCTCGATGCCCATTTTCAGCGTCATGGTGCTGCTGGGGCAGGAGCCGCAGGCGCCCTGCAGGCGCACCTTCACGATCGGGCCGTCGATTTCCACCACTTCCACGTTGCCGCCATCGGCCATCAGGTAGGGGCGCAGCTCATCCAGGGCGCGCTCCACGTTCTCGAGGGTGAGGGCGCGCGGGTCGTTGGCCTCGCCGCCGGCTTCAGGGGCTGAGGCCTGGGGTGCTGGGGCGGTCACGTCGCTGGACATGGGCGGATCGTCCGGATCCTCAGAGCTTAGGGACTGGCTGTGGGGCCCCGGCCGGGTGGGGCCGGAGCCATGCCTGCCTAGGATTGGTGGATCTGCCTGCTCCGGCTCCGAATCTGCGGGAGAGCACGGCCCCACGCCAGCCCATGACCGACGCCCCCGTCTCCCGCATCCGTAACTTCTGCATCATTGCCCATATCGACCACGGCAAATCGACCCTGGCCGATCGCTTGCTGCAGCAAACCGGCACCGTCGCTGCCCGCGACATGCAGGAGCAGTTCCTCGACAACATGGATTTGGAACGTGAGCGGGGGATCACGATCAAGTTGCAGGCCGCGCGCATGGAAACCAAGGCGGCGGATGGTGAAACCTATATTCTCAATCTGATTGATACCCCTGGCCACGTCGACTTCTCCTATGAAGTGAGTCGTTCGCTGCAGGCCTGTGAGGGGGCACTGCTGGTGGTGGATGCCAGTCAGGGCGTTGAGGCTCAAACACTGGCCAACGTTTATCTGGCGATTGAGAATAATCTGGAGATCATTCCTGTTCTCAATAAAATTGACCTGCCCGGTGCGGATCCGGAGCGCATCAGCGAAGAAATTGAAGCCATCATTGGCCTGGACTGCTCCGGGGCCATCCCCTGCTCCGCCAAGACCGGCCTCGGCATTCCCGAGATCCTGCAGGCCGTTGTGGATCGCGTGCCGCCACCGGCCGATCGGGTTGAAGAGCCCTTACGCGCCCTGATCTTCGATTCGTATTACGACCCCTATCGCGGCGTGATCGTGTACTTCCGCGTGATCTCCGGATCGATCGCCCGCAAGGACAAGGTGCTGCTGATGGCCAGCGGCAAAACCTACGAGCTCGATGAGGTGGGGGTGATGGCCCCGGATCAGCGCCAGGTCGACAGCTTGCATGCCGGTGAAGTGGGGTATCTGGCCGCGTCGATCAAGGCCGTGGCCGATGCCCGCGTGGGCGACACGATCACGCTGCTGAACAACCCGGCACCGGCACCGCTACCGGGCTACACCGAGGCCAAGCCGATGGTGTTCTGCGGGCTGTTCCCCACGGATGCCGATCAATACCCCGATCTGCGCGAAGCGCTCGACAAACTCCAGCTCAGCGATGCCGCACTGAAGTATGAGCCGGAAACCAGCAGCGCCATGGGCTTTGGCTTCCGCTGCGGCTTCCTCGGCCTGCTGCACATGGAGATCGTGCAGGAGCGCCTGGAGCGTGAGTACGACCTCGACCTGATTGTCACCGCCCCTTCGGTGATCTACCAGGTCAATATGCTCGATGGCTCGACCCTGATGGTGGACAATCCGGCCACCTTGCCTGATCCGCAGCAGCGTGAGTCGATTGAAGAGCCTTACGTGAAGATGGAGATCTATACGCCCAACACGTACAACGGCACTTTGATGGAGCTGTGTCAGGAGCGGCGCGGTGAGTTCATTGATATGAAGTACATCACCACCGACCGGGTCACCCTTCACTACGAGCTGCCCCTGGCTGAGGTGGTGACCGACTTCTTTGATCAGATGAAGAGCCGCACCAAGGGCTATGCATCGATGGAGTATTCGCTGATCGGTTATCGCAAGAATGATCTTGTGCGCCTCGATGTACTGATCAATGCCGAAAAAGCCGATCCTCTCACCACCATTGTGCATCGCGACAAGGCTTACAACGTCGGCAAAGGCCTGGTGGAGAAGCTCAAGGAATTGATCCCTCGGCAGCAGTTCAAGATTCCGATTCAGGCCGCCATCGGCAGCCGGGTGATCGCCTCGGAGAGCATCAGCGCCATGCGGAAGGACGTGCTGGCCAAGTGCTACGGCGGAGATATCTCCCGCAAGAAAAAACTGCTGCAGAAGCAGGCCAAGGGCAAGAAGCGCATGAAGGCGATGGGCAAGGTGGAGGTTCCGCAGGAAGCCTTCATGGCCGTGCTCAAGCTCAATCAATGACCCAGGCCATCCAACGGGTGCTGCCGCTGCTGCTGGCCCTGGCTGCAGCACTTGGGCCGCCGGCTCGAGCCCAGGCCCCGGCGGCCCTCGCCCATCCGCAGCCCCTGCGGCTGCTGAAGGGCTCCGATCTCTGGACGATTCCGGATGCGGCGCTGGGCCAGTTCGTGGCCAGGGGCACCTTCGCCGATCAGCGCCTGTTGTGGTTGGTGAGCGGCTCCGGTTGGCCGGATGACGCCCTGCGCACGGCCCTTGTGCGTCCCTACGGGGTGGATGCGCTGGCCCTGGCCCGATTTCTGGATTCACCTGCCGGCCTGGCGTTTCTGACGCGTCAGAGTGAGGCCTACCGCCCGTTGCCGGCCAGGTCGGGCCTGCGCGATCTGCGTGTAGTGGCCCTGCGTGCCGCGATTCTGGCCGACGCCCACGATGGCAGCATCAGCGCCCTGGGCATCGTGCGCCGTCTACCGGTGCCCCTGGCGCTGGATCTCTCGGGCCCCGGACCCATGCGCTGCTCTGATCTCCCCTGCGAGGATCCGCGCCAGTGCCGATCGGTGTTGTCCTGGTTGGTGTTTCTGCCCGCCTGCCTGCAGGCGGCAACGGCCTCGGCCTGAGCTCGCGACGGCTATTGGGCCTCGCCCCGCAGGGCGATCTGCTGGTCATGCATGGCCTGCAACTCCAGGTACACAGCCTTGAGCTGCGCGCGAATCGCCTCGGTGTTCTCCAGGTGGGTCAGGTCGGCCATCACGGTCTCCAGCTGGGTCTTGCAGTCGATCAGCACGCGGCAGATCTGGGTTCCCGCTTCGGTGGTCATGGCTGGTGGGCGGCTGCTCCCATGCTGGGGCATTCACGAACGATCAGCGCGCCGCAGCGTCAGGTCGTTGCCAGCTGTTGGATCAGGCGGTGCGGATGGGGCTGCAAGGGTGGGGCCTGCGTCCGGATTCGCGCAACGGCATGGGCCAGAGACGGTTCATCGAACTCGCAACAGTCTTTGATGCGTTTGACGCGGATGCGTTGGACTTGGATGTGTTGGACTTTGATGCGTTGATCTTGAAGCGGGTTGATGAATGGTGCTTCAAAACGGTTTGGCCACTGATGCTTTGCCGGTTTGGTTGTTGCTGCCTGAGGTTTGTTTGATTGTTGATGCTTGAAGCCGGAGATCGGATTTGAACCGACGACCTACTGATTACGAATCAGTTGCTCTACCACTGAGCTACACCGGCAGCCATCACAACTTAGCATTCGGCTTCTGCGAGCTCGGCTGCCGCCATGGCTTCTCCCTCCCGCGAGCCCCTGGATCCAGCCCTGAAGGCGAGGCTGTTGCAGGAGGCGCGCACCCCGTGGCGAGGCCTGCGTCGGGCCCTTTGGTTGGCCTTCACGGCTTCAGCAGGCCTGGGGCTGGCCACGATGGCCATGCGCGCTTCGGCGGGGGATGCCGTGGCTGGTTCAGACCTGCTGATCCAAGTCGGCGCCCTCGGCCTGTTCGGCACCCTGCTCTGGCGCGACCGGGCCAGCGTCGCCGACGGCGCTGGTGTCGACTGAGCTTGCCGATGGCTGAGGCGTGGCGGCGTCCGCTTCGGGACGCTGGGCTTCCGCAGCCGGCGGTGGTGCTTCAGGCTCCAGCGGTGCCAGCAGCAGCAGGGGCAAGCCGATGCAGAGGCGCGTGTCGCCGGCCTTCTCCAGGCTGAGGGGCAGGGTCTGGGCGACGGCGGTGGCTGGGCGGCTGACCATCCACAGGGCCTGGATGATCTGCTGCCATTGCCAGAGCAGCAGGCTGAGCAGGCTGGCTCCGGCCAGCAGCACCACCAGCCGCGGGCTGCTGGCCAGGGGCGACCAGGCCCAGGCCAGGCCGGCGCGGTTGTCGGCCCACCACAGCAGCGGCAGCAGCGGCAGGGCACCGGCAGCGCTCAGCAGCTTCAGGGGCAGGCTGTCCTGCAGGGCGCTGAGGCGTAGCTGATCCGGCCGGCGCCCCTTGAGGGGCACCTGCACCAGCAGCAGCGACCACAGATCAGGCGGCAGCCGCCAGAACAGCACGGCGGGTGCCAAGGCCCCCAGAGCCCAGCAGAACAGCCGCTCCAGGCCCGGCAGCGGCCCCGGGTCGGCCCCGGCCAGCAGCAGCAGCAGGCCGGCGACCTCCAGCGGTAGGGCCGCAAGCCCCAGCAGCTGGAGCCACAGCAGCGGTTCGCGGCGGGCCGGGGTGCCCTGCGGGCTGGTCACGGTGAGGGGTTGGATGCGGGTCGTGGGATCAGGTGCTGAGGGTGCGGCGCTGGGTCACGAGCTTGTAGGCCTCGATGCGGTCGCGGTCCTGCCAGTTGGCGAAGCGATCGCAGCCGATGCCGCACTCGAAGCCGGTCGCCACTTCCTTCTGGTCGTCCTTGCCGCGGCGCAGGGAGTCGAGGTCGCCCTCGAACACCTTCTCCTTGCCGCGCCAGACGCGCACTTTGCAGTTGCGCTGCAGCTTGCCGCTGGTGACGTAACACCCCGCCACGGCGCTCTTGCCGATGGTGAACACCGCGCGCACCTCGGCTTCGCCCAGGGTTTCCTCCACCAGCTCTGGCTCCAGCAGGCCCTCCATGGCCATCTGGATGTCCTCCAGCAGCTTGTAGATCACGTCGTAATCGCGCACATCCACGCCGGTGGCATCCGCGGCGCGCTTGGCGCCCGGTGCCATCGAGGTGTTGAAGCCCACGATCACGGCCCCAGAGGCTGCCGCCAGATCCACGTCGGTCTCGGTGACCTCGCCCGGTGCCGACAGCAGCACCCGCACCTGCACCTCGTCCTGGGGCAGCTGCTCCAGGGAGCCGAGGATCGCCTCCACGGAGCCCTGCACGTCGGCCTTGAGGATCAGGTTGAGCTCCTTGAGCTCGCCTTCGCTGGCCTGGCCCGACATCGACGCCAGCGACACCCGGCGCGAGGCCATCTGCTGCGCCAGGCGGGTGGCGCGGGCCTCGGTGGCCCGGTCGCCCACCACGGAGCGGGCTGTTTTTTCGTCTGGGTAGACCTCGAACTCATCGCCGGCAGTGGGCACTTCGCTGAAGCCCAGGGCCTCCACCGCATAGGAGGGGCCGGCTTCCTTCACGCGCTTGCCGGTGTCGTCCACCATGGCCCGCACCTTGCCCAGCACGGGCCCGGCAGCCAGCACGTCGCCGGTGTGCAGGGTGCCGTTCTGGATCAGCAGCGTCGCCACAGGGCCCTTGGCCTTGTCGAGGTGCGCTTCGATCACGGTGCCGCGGGCCATCCGGTCGGGGTTGGCCTGCAGGTCTTCCACTTCGGACACCAGCAGGATCATCTCCAGCAGCTGGTCGATGTTCTGGCCCTTCACGGCGCTCACGGGCACCATCACGGTGCTGCCGCCCCAGTCCTCGGCCACCAGGTCCTGGCCGGAGAGCTCCTGTTTCACCCGCTCGGCCGAGGCGCCCTCTTTGTCGATCTTGTTGATCGCCACCACGATCGGCACCTTGGCGGCGCGGGCGTGGCTGATGGCTTCCAGGGTCTGGGGGCGCACGCCGTCGTCGGCGGCCACCACCAGCACGGCCACGTCGGTCACCTTGGTGCCGCGGGCACGCATGGCGGTGAACGCCTCGTGGCCTGGGGTGTCGAGGAAGGTGATCTTGCGCTGTTCACCCGCGTGGGGCACCTGCACCTGATAAGCGCCGATGTGCTGGGTGATGCCACCGGCTTCGCCAGCTGCCACGCGGGTCTTGCGGATGGCGTCGAGCAGGCTGGTTTTGCCGTGGTCCACGTGGCCCATCACGGTGACCACGGGCGGACGGCGGATCAGGTGAGCCAGGTCGCTCGCCTCGATCATCTCCACCGTCTTGGCGGCGGCCTCCTCCTTGTCGTCCTCGAGCACCGGCACGCCGAACTCTTCGGACACCGTTTCGATCGCCGGCAGATCCAGGGTCTGGGTGACGGTGGCGATGATGCCCTTGAAGAACAGGCTCTTGATGATCTCGGAGCTCTCCACACCGAGGCGGTCGGCCAGCTCCTGCACGGTGAGGTTGCCTTCCGGCACCACCAGCATGTCGGGCCGCTGGGCCTTGGCCTCGCGGGCCGCACGCAGCTCCATGGCGCGGCGGCGCTGGCGCTGGCGGGTGGTTTCCTTCTTGCGCTTGCGCGACACCGCCGTGGGCTTGGG